>NZ_JBSRZM010000004.1:0-219925 GCF_054057635.1 Arthrobacter sp. UYNi723 | reverse complement strand
CTGCACCCGGGAGGGTGTGGGAGAGTAGGTCACCGCCGGAACATCATTAAAACGGTCGAGAGCCCCCCAACCACCAGGTTGGGGGGCTCTCCCACTTTAACCACCACACCACAAACACCCCCCACGCACAGACAACCAGGCCCGGCACCCAACCGAAGACGCGGCACCCAACACACCCGCCGCCGTGGCACCCACCACACGCTCCGCCGTCGTGCACCACACAACCCGGCACCCGAAGTGACAGAGCGTCCGGCTGAACGTCGCACGAACTTAGAGAGCATCCGGCGGAACACTGCAGGAACTGCGAGAGCGTCCGCTGAGGGCGCAATTCCCCCGCAATTCCCCGGAAAACCGGTGATTTTAGTCAAAAAATGGCGGAAACACGCGGAAGTTGCGGACCTCGCGGGCCCAAGCTGGTAAGTTTTCGAAGAGTGGCTTGCACGCATGCCGCGTTCAGGCTCCAGAAATCGTGACCGTCCAGGAGGACATCAATGGCTAAGAACCGTAGTGAACTTGTTTCAGAGGTAGCAGGCAAGGCCGGCACCAGCCAGGCAGCCGTCAACTCCGTCCTCGATGCACTGTTCGAGGTATTCGAGACTTCCGTCGCCGCCGGCGAGAAGATCACCATCCCGGGCTGGCTCGCAGTTGAGCGCACCGACCGTGCAGCACGCACCGGCCGCAACCCGCAGACCGGCGAGACCATCCAGATCGCGGCAGGCCACAGCGTCAAGCTGACCGCCGGCTCCAAGCTGAAGGCTGCAGTCGCCAAGAAGAAGTAGTCTTCTTCAGCAACATCAGCAAAGGAGCGGCAACCTCAGGGTTGCCGCTCCTTTGCTTTAAGCCGATTCTGCTTTAATCCGATTCGCCGCCTGGGCACCCGTAGCGGACAATGGATAGGTGCCTTCTGCAGCAAAATCCCGTCCCACAGCACCCCAGCCAGGCCCCGACAGGGGCGCGTCGGCCCGGGCTGGCGGCGTCGTGGGGATTTCCCGGCCGTGGCAGCTCGCGGGCCTTGCAGCCCTCTTCCTGGGACTGACGGCGGCACTCCTTTTCTCCGGCGCCGCCGCGGCCCGTGAGGTCTCTGACCCCGGAGCCCTGGTCCGCTGGGGGCTTCCCGTCAGCAAGGCCATCCACAACGTGGCACTGGCGACCGTGATTGGCGGACTGATCTTCGCCGTCGGCATCCTCCCCAGAACTGTGGGTTCCCGGTCCCGGACCCACAAAGGCGACGCTCCGGAACATCCGGCGTTCGCCCGGGCCCTGGCCATTGCTGCCGCTGCGGGTGCTGCCTGGACGCTGTCGGCGGTGGCCGTACTGGTCCTCACCTACTCAGACGTTGCGGGCCAGGCCGTCGGCGGGGACGCCGAGTTCACCCGCGCCCTGGTGTACTTCATGACGGACATCGAGACCGGCCGGGCATGGCTGAGCGTGACCGTCATCGCGGCCGTGGTGACCACCGCGCTGTTCGGCGTCAGATCCCTTGGCGGCCTTGCCCTCACGCTGATCCTGGCGCTGGCCGGGCTGGTTCCCGCCGCGCTGATCGGCCACTCCTCAAGCTCGTCGGACCATGAAGGCGCCATCAACTCCTTGGGCCTGCACCTTGTGGGCGTCAGCGCGTGGGTTGGCGGCATCGTCGTCCTGGCGCTGCTGTCCGGAATCTTGACCGGTTCGAAGCCCGGCACGGCCGCCGACATCACCGAATCTACGCTGCGGCGGTTCTCCTCCCTGGCCGGCTTTGCGTTTGTGCTCGTCTTTGCCTCCGGCGTCATCAATGCCAGCGTCCGCATCACCAACTGGGGTGACCTTTTTGGTTCCCCCTACGGCCGATTGATCCTTGCGAAGTCGGCTGCCACCCTGGTTCTTGGCGGCATCGGCCTGATGCACCGGCAATGGGTGATCCCCCAGCTTGGCCGCAAAGGCTCGGCCATGTCCTCACGCCGCGTGCTGTGGCAGCTGGTGCTTGTGGAACTCCTGGTTATGGGAGCCACCTCCGGCGTCGCCGTGGCCCTGAGCCGGTCGGCACCGCCGCAGCCCACCACGTTTGCACCGGACGCGTCGCCGGCCTTCATACTCACGGGCTACGAGCTGCCGCCTGAACTGACGCCGGAACGCTGGCTGACAGAGTGGCGCTTTGACTGGCTCTGGGTGGCCGTGGTGCTCTTCGGGCTGGTGGCCTATTTCCTGGGCGTCGCCAAGGTGCTTCGACGCGGCGACAAGTGGCAGTGGTTCCGCGCCGTGAACTGGGTGATCGGCCTCCTGGTGCTGACCTTCATCACGTCAGGGCCGCCGTCGGTCTATGGCAGGATCCTCTTCTCCGCGCACATGGTGGACCACATGGCGCTGACCATGGTGGCACCCATCTTCCTGGTGCTCGGCGCCCCGGTGACGCTGGCCCTGCGAGCGTTGCCTGCCCGCGGCGACGGCACCCGGGGCGCGCGCGAGTGGCTGCTCGTGTTTATCCACTCCAGGTTCTCCCAACTGGTCACGCACCCCATCTTCGCGGCGGCCAACTTCGCGGGCTCCATCGTGCTGTTCTACTACTCGGACGCGTTCGGCTTCGCCATGCGGGACCACGTGGGCCACGAGCTCATGATCCTTCACTTCTCGCTCACGGGTTACATCTTCATCCTGAGCATGATCGGCACGGACCCGTTGCCCCGCCGCGCACCGTACCCCATGCGCCTGCTCCTGCTGCTGGCGACCATGGGCTTCCACGCGTTCTTCGGCGTCGCCATCATGGGCGGCACCAGCCTGCTGGCGGCCGACTACTTCGGCAACCTTGGCCGCGCCTGGGGGCCGTCCGCTCTCCTGGACCAGCAAATGGGAGGGGCCGTGGCCTGGGGCATCGGCGAAGTCCCCACCCTCCTGGTGGCTCTTGGCGTGGCCATCATGTGGTCCCGGTCCGATCAACGGGAGACCAAGCGCGTGGATCGGGCGGCGGACAGGAATAACGACGCCGATCTCACCGCTTACAACGATATGTTTGCCAAATTGGCTGAACGCGATGCCAGATTGGCTGAACGCAACTCAAAGCTGGAAGGACGCTGATGAGCGAAACCGTACGCACCCAACTCCGGGTCCGCGCTTCCGAACTGGTGGGCCGTAACTGGCTGAACACCGGCGGCAAATCGCTGGACCTCGAAGCCCTGCGCGGCAAGATCGTGCTGCTCGACTTCTGGACCTTCTGCTGCATCAACTGCCTGCACGTCCTCGATGAGCTGCGCCCGCTCGAGGAACAGTACTCCGACGTCCTGGTCACCGTGGGCGTCCACTCGCCCAAATTTGAGCACGAAGCAGATCCCGTGGCCCTCGCCGCCGCTGTGGAGCGCTACGAGATCCACCACCCCGTCCTGGACGATCCCGAGCTGGAGACCTGGAAGGCGTACACGGCGCGCGCCTGGCCCACCCTGGTGGTCATCGACCCCGAGGGCTACATCGTGGCGCACCTGTCCGGCGAAGGCCACGCTGACGGTCTGGCCGTGCTCATCCCTGAGCTGATCGCCGAGCACGAGGCCAAAGGCACGCTGCACCGCGGCTCCGGCCCGTACGTGGCGCCGGAAGCGACCTCGGGCACGCTGCGCTTCCCCGGGAAGGCGCTGTTCCTGCCCGCCGGGCGCGGTTCCGCCGGACCCGGTTCAGGCGCCCAGGGTTCAGGCGCGCAGGGAACGTCCGACGGCGGGACTCCCGCCGCCGCTGATACCGCCACCGACGGTTCCTGGCTGGTAACCGACACCGGGCACCACCGACTTGTGGAGCTGGGCACCGACTTCGAGACCGTCCTGGCGACGTTCGGCTCCGGTACCAGGGGCCACGCTGACGGCCCGGCCGCCGCCGTCGACTCCGTCGAGCCCACCGCACGGTTCAACGAGCCGCAGGGCCTCGTGCTGCTTCCGGAAGAGGTGGCAGCGAAGGCGGGCTACGACGTCGTCATTGCAGACTCGGTCAACCACCGCCTCCGGGGACTCTCGCTGGGGGACGGCAAGGCCACGACGATTGTTGGGAACGGCGTGCAGCGCCTGCTGGAAACCGGCCCCGCGCGGGTGGACGAGGACGCCGCCGGCTTCACGGGCCAGCTCAGCGAGCACCCGCTGGAGGTTTCCCTCAGCTCGCCGTGGGATGTCGTCTGGTCCACCAAGCTCAACGCCGTGGTGATCGCCATGGCCGGCACGCACCAGATCTTCAGCTTCGACCCCCTCACCGGCGCCGTGGCAATTATTGCGGGCAACGGCTTGGAGGGCCTGCTGGACGGCCCCGCCCACGAAGCCTGGTTCGCGCAGCCGTCCGGCCTGGCCGAGGACGCCGACGGCAACATCTGGGTGGCGGACTCCGAAACCTCCGCCATCCGCAAGCTGGTCATTGACGACGGCGGCACGGTCACCGTGGTGACTGCCGTGGGCAAGGGCCTGTTCGACTTCGGCTTCCGCGACGGCCCCGCGTCCGAGGCACGCCTCCAGCACCCCCTCGGCGTCACCGTCCTGCCTGACGGCTCCATTGCCATCGCCGACACCTACAACGGGGCTGTGCGGCGTTACGACCCCGCCGCCGGGACCGTGTCCACGCTTGCCCGCGGACTCTCGGAACCCTCCGACGTGATTGTGGACCACACGCACGCCGCCGGCTCCGAGCCGCTGCTGGTAGTGGTGGAGGCCAACCAGCACCAGCTCGTCTACGTGCCCATCCCCAAGGAAGCCCAGCAGGTGGACGAGGGCGCCTCGCAGACCCACCGGCCCAAGAGCCCCGTAGCCCCCGGGCTGCTCGAGCTCACCGTGCGCTTCACCGCACCCACCGGGCAGAAGCTCGACGACCGCTGGGGCGACCCCACGCAGCTGAAGATCTCCTCCACGCCGCCGGAGCTGCTTGTTGCCGGCGGAGGAACCTCCGTGGGGCTGCTCCGCACGCTGGAGCTGGCTTCCGGCATCCCGGAGGGCATCCTGCACATCACCGCCCGCGCCGCGGCCTGCGACGGCCCGGAGGATGCGGACGGCGAGATCCCGGACCACGCCGCCTGCCACCTGTACCAGCAGGACTGGGGCATCCCTGTTCTCCTGACGGACGACGGCGACACGGAGTTGGTCCTGGACCTGCGCGGAATGGACTGATCACCGCCGCCGTGCATTAACCAGGCGCTGAACTGGCCCGGTTTTCGACCCCCGGTGGTTGGGAACCGGGCCAGTTCTGTCACTGCCGGCGGAAAGCGGGCCAGTGTGGGCTGTGCCGTCTTGTCCACATAGCCCGCTTCGGCCCTGTCGGCAGGCTTGGGCGGCCGACATTGTGGACTTATGGACGCAACGGAGATCCTCCGGTCGGCTGGAGGAGTGCTGCTCACACGGGATGTGCTGGCCGCAGGTGCAACGCAAACAAGCCTTCGCAGGGCGGTACGGAGCGGGGATGTGGTCCGTCTGGAGCGAGGGCTTCTGTCCGTCCCGGGCGCTGATCCGGAGTTGGTGGCCGCAGGACGCGCCCGCGGGCTCCTGACATGCGTGTCGGCCGCCCCAATGTTCGGGCTCTGGCAGCTTCGTCCCCCGGTGCGGCCTCACTATTGGCAAAGCAACGGTAGAAACGCCGCCCGCTGTGTCAGCCATCGTCTTGCGCTGACGCAACCACCCGACCATGGGACTCTTGCAGCACTCCCGGATGTACTGCTGCATGCGCTGCTGTGCCTGCCGGAACTCGAATCCTTGGTCATGGTGGAATGTGCCTACAACCGGGGTGACATCGACCCCGTTTTTCTTCTCCGCCACCTGACCGGCAATCGTTCAGGCAAGGCGCGGAACGTGCTGTCCAAGGTTGACCGGGGCGCCGATTCACTCCTTGAGTCCTTGGCCAGAGTGCTGTTCAGGGACGCCGGCATTTCCACTGAAACCCAGGTCTGGATTGACGGAATTGGGCGGGTGGACTTCCTCTTGGAGGGTTTCCTGATCGTGGAAATTGACGGGCTCGCCTTCCACCTCGGAGCGCGGCAATTTAAGAAGGACCGCCGCAGGGACAACTCGGCAACACTTCAGGGACTGCCCGTGCTCAGGTTCTTCTACGATGATGTGGTTCACGCGCCCGAAACTGTCCTGGTGCAGGTCCGGGAGGTGCTGGCGCGGGGTTCGCTGCGATGGCCACAACCGAACCGGCCCAGTTTCCAACGCAACCATGTCCGGAGCGGCTGGTGATGCAACAACCTCCCAGCCAAAACTGGGCCAGTGCGGCCGGCGGACGGAGCCGCGGGCCCGCCGATAGCCGGGGCTGGAGCTAGTAGCTCAGGAGCGGGGTGACCCTGATGGTGTCGCCGGCGACGTCCAGGCGGGTGGTGAAGCTGAAGTCCACCTCTTCGTTGAGCGGGGACCAGGCGCCCGTGAAGGAACTCTGCTGGACCGCCTCCACCTTGGCCTTCCCGTCGAGGGGAGCAACCACCCAGCGGCCGTCAAAGGGCTCGATGGATATCTCCGGGTACTCCGTGATGGTCCACTTGATGGTGCCGTCGTCCACGTTGTTGGTGCTGGCGAAGTAGAAGGGGCAGTCCGGCTGCAGCTTTTGCTGCTTCACGGCTTCGGCGGCGCAGGTGTCCAGAAACTCCTGTACCTTCGCGCCCACATCCTTCCGCAGCTGGTCGGTGGCCTCGGTCAGCAGGTTCAACGGAGCCGACGGGACATCACGGGATGTCACCGTGGCGCGTGTGGCGGGCGCGGCGAAGTATTCACCGTTCAGGGATGCTTCGTATTCACCCGGATAGAACACGGCGAACGAATTTCTGCCTTGGGGCATGTTCACCGGCACGCCGTTGAGGTTGGCTTCGCTGGCGTTGACCACCGTCAAACCCACCGTGGGCAGTCTCGACGGCACAAACGCCCACGTGTTAAAGAACAGCCATTCGGTGCCGGTCTTCTCCAGCAGGAACTCGGTGCGAAGCCTGCTGCCATCGATCGTGTACTGCACGGGCACCATGACCTGGTTGCCTGAGCGTTCCTCGGCATCGCCGATGCTGACGTTCGCCAGCCGGGAAGAGGCCGTCTGCAGCGCTGTGCCGTCGAGCATGGCGGCGTTGCTGGGCGGCACAGTGGCCCGCAACAGACCCAGCGCCTTGCCGCCGTCGCCCTCGTGGAGGGCGTCCAGATACTCCCGGACAGGCTGCTGTGGACTCGCCACCGTACTGTTCACCACGTTGACCCCAACGACGGCCGCGGCCACGGCTAGCATGAGGCCAAGCAGCCACCCTGCTGCCATCCTCACCAACGCCTGACTCATCTGCACTTCCCTTACGTTACCTGCAAGCCCGCTGAACACAGGTGTTGCCGTCGCCCCGTGTAGTGGGGTGCGGCGGCTTTCCTGATGCCCGACGGCGGGAAGTCCAGGGTGGGACATCGTCCGGTTTTGCCTACCGGCGGCGCCGGGACGAGGTGCCGAAGACGCCGCGGAGCAGCTCCCGGCCAAGCTGGGTGCCCAGGGAACGGACCATACTCTTCAGCCCGCCGCCCAGTGCCCCGCCGAGTGTACCGGCGATGTCGCCCACCATCCCGCCGCCGGCCGGGGCCGCAGGCTCCGGTGCACGCCGCGCGGGCGCATCAGTGCCGGCACCACGATCCGGCGCGGGACGGCTGCTGGGCCGGCCCAGGATTTCCTCTTCGATCCTGCGGGCCTCGGCGTCGACGTCGGCCTGGTCCGAACCTGCCTGCCCCGAATCTGGCTGCCCGGAAGTCCCCGGAACCGGGGGCTCGCCGGGCGCGGCTCCGCCGGTGGGCGCAGCGCCCCTGCCGGTGAGCTTCTCGTAGGCGGAGACGTTGTCCACGGCGGTCCCATACTTGGCGAGCAACGCGGACCCGCCCACCGTGCTCTTGATGAGCTCCTCAGTGCTGGGGCCCATGACGGATTCCGGGGCGCGCAGCCGAGTGTGCGCGACCGGCGTCGGGGCGCCCTTCTCATTCATGACGGTAATGACGGCCTCGCCGATCCCCGCGGACGTGAGGGTCTCCTCGAGGTCATAATCGCTCATCGGGAACGTGGACACGGTGGCTTTCAGGGCCTTGGCGTCCTCCGGGGTGAAGGCGCGGAGGGCGTGCTGGATGCGGTTGGCCAGCTGGCCCAGGACGTCGGCGGGGACGTCTTTGGGTGTCTGGGTGACGAAGAAGATCCCCACACCCTTGGAACGGATCAGCCGGACTGTGGTGGTGATGGCGTTCAGGAAGGCCTTGGATGCGCCGTTGAACAGCAGGTGGGCCTCATCGAGGAAGAACACCAGCTTGGGCTTGTCCAGGTCGCCGGCCTCGGGGAGGTCCTCGAACAGGTCAGCCAGCAGCCACATCAGGAAGGTCGAGAACAGCATCGGTTTGGTCTGCAGCGTGGGCAGCTCCAGGCAGGTGATAACGCCGCGCCCGTCCGGGGCGGTCCGCAGCAGCTCGGCGGTGTCGAACTCAGGCTCGCCGAAGAACCTTTCCAGGCCCTGTGCTTCAAGATTCACCAGTTCGCGGAGGATGACGCCGGCGGTGGCCTTGGACAGGCCGCCCAGTTCCTCCAGCTCGTCCTTGCCCTCGTCCGAGGTGAGGAACTGGATGACCGCGCGGAGGTCCTTGAGATCGATCAGCTCAAGGTTGTTCTTGTCCGCAAAGTGGAAGACCAGCTGCAGGCTGGATTCCTGGGTGTCGTTGAGCTCCATCACACGAGAGAGCAGGATGGGGCCAAACGAGGTGATGGTGGCACGGACGGGAATGCCGTTGCCGTCGCCGCCCAGGGCCAGGAACTCCACCGGGAACGTCTTGCCGGCCCAGGCCTGGCCGATGCTGTCCGTGCGCGCCTTCAGCTTCTCACTGCCGGCGGCCGCCGTGGCCAGGCCGGACAGGTCACCCTTGATGTCCGCGAGGAACACGGGAACTCCGGCCGCGGACAGCTGCTCGGCCATCATGTGCAGCGTGACGGTCTTGCCGGTGCCGGTGGCGCCGGCTACCAGGCCGTGCCTGTTCATCATGGCCAGCGGCAGGCGGACCTGGGCTTCCTTGTGGAGTTCGCCGTCAACAATGGCGGCACCCAACTCGATGGTGGCACCTTCCAGGGTGTAGCCCTTCTGGATGGTGGCGAGCTTTTCTGCAGTGGTTTTGTTGGCCATGCCGCTAGCCTAGCGGGGCCGCCGGGAGATCCTTGGTGAACGCGAGCGACCTGATGATCTCCGGATCCTGGTCCAGGTCGAACTGCGGCTCATAACCCGAGGTGAGGTACAGGTGCCTGGCTTCAGGCTGGCGCGGACCGGTGGTCAGGAAGACTCGACGGTAGCCCCGGCGGGCCGCCAGCGCCTCCAGCTCCGCCAGGACGAAACGGGCGAGCCCGCGGCGGCGGTGCGCCGAGTGCGTCCAGATCCGTTTGAACTCCGCCGTCTCGTTGTTCTACCGGCGGAACGCCCCGCCGGCTATGGACTCGCCGTTTTCCTGGGCCATCAGCAGCGCACCGCCCGGTCCCTTGAATTCCGACGCCGGGTAGCGGTTGAGTTCCTCGGCCGCGGCTCCGCGGCCAAAGAGGTCGCCGTAGTGGGAGTCGTATTCCACGGCCAGCTCATCGAGGAGCGGGCGGACCCGCGGATCGTGCATGGGTAAGTTGTGGACGGTCAGCGCGGACCTGTTCAGGGCTGCCGGGTTCAGTGGCGCCTGTGTGAGGGCGTCCGGCCTCAGTGCCGCCGGGCTGGCGGGGATGCTGGTTTGCACGTTCATTCTTCAGGACCTTCCGACGGCGGCGGGTTCGGCAGATGCGTTCTGGCCGGCGGTGCGGGAGGAAGCCAGTTCCGCCGCGACGCCCAGGACAGTCCTGGCCAGGGCATCGTTCTCGCGGAACGGGGCGGCGTTGGTGCCCGGCCTGGCAAAGGCGCCGGCACCCCAGCCGGATGTTCCCGGCCCCACGCTGAAGAGCCGGCCGGCTGCCCTGCCGTGCCCGTCCAGCAGCTCGTGCCGGTCCGAGACGAGCAGCTTTCCGGTGGAGTGGATGCCGTCCGCCGTGAGCAGCTGCTGTCACACCACGTCAAGAGACGCAAGAAACCGACTAATGACGCGGACTGTGGGCCACCCCACCGCAGGCCGCAGAAATAACCCGGGAGCCGCCGTCGTTGTCCACAATGTGCCCGCCGCGACCCGGCCGGCCACCCTACGCAACGCATTGAAAGGCCGGCACCGACGTGACGCTTCCCCTCTCCATCCTTGACCTGGCAACCATCGGCAAAGGCCAGACGGCGGCGGAAAGTTTCGCGGGCAGTGTGGCCATGGCACAGCGTGCCGAGGAGCTTGGCTACCGGCGGATCTGGTACGCCGAGCACCACAACATGTCCGCGATCGCGTCGTCGGCCACCAGCGTCCTGATCGCCCACGTCGCCGCCCACACCAAGACCATCAGGCTGGGCGCCGGCGGCGTCATGCTGCCCAACCACTCGCCGCTGACCATCGCCGAGCAGTTCGGCACCCTGGAAACGCTGCACACGGGCCGGATCGACCTTGGCCTGGGCCGCGCCCCCGGCAGCGACCAGAACACCATGCGCGCGCTGCGCCGGGACCCCATGTCCGCGGACACTTTCCCCCAAGACGTCCTGGAGCTGCAGGGCTACCTCACCGGTCCCACACGGATCCAGGGCGTGGAGGCCACACCCGGCAAGGGCACCAACGTCCCGCTGTACATCCTCGGATCGTCGCTGTTCGGAGCCCGCCTCGCCGCCCAGCTGGGCCTGCCGTACGCCTTCGCCTCGCACTTCGCCCCCAACTCCCTGCAAGATGCCGTGGCGCTCTACCGCACCGAATTCAAGCCGTCGGCCCAGCTCGATGCCCCGCACGTGATCGCCGGCGTCAACGTGGTGGCCGCCGATTCCGCTGCCGAAGCCCAGTCGGCTTTCCGGGCCACGCTGCGCGCCCGCGTCGGTCTGTTCTTTGGCGGCGGGCGCGAGTTCACCGACGACGAAGCGGACATGATCCTGGACTCCCCGCAGGGCCAGCACGTCTCGCAGATGATGATGTACTCGGCCATTGGCACCCCGGACGTTGTGAACGACTACCTCGAGGAGTTCGCCAAGCACTCCGACGCCGACGAACTCATCGTGGCGCACCAGAACACCGGCACCGAGGCCAGGATCCGCTCCGTGGAACTGCTGGCGGAGGTTGCCGGGCTGGCCCGGGTCTAGGTCCCGCGCCACCAGCAAGCGGGGACGCGCCCGCGTCACGCCAAGCACCCTTTTGGAAAGCCCGACGGCGGGGTCGCCCGGAATCACGCGGCGGGCGCCGCCGTCGTGGTCCAAAAGCGCGCCCTGCGTGACGCGATTCGTATCCGTAGGTCCGCCGGGCCCTTGACATCCTTCAGCTGAACCGGTTAAGTAGAGCCTACTGAACCGGTTCAGTGGCGTGAGTCACGGGACCCGAAACCCGAAGGGCCCCACATCATGGCAGTAACCATCAGCGACGTCGCCCACGCGGCCGGCGTCAGCAAAGGTGCTGTCTCGTATGCGCTCAACGGCCAGCCCGGCGTCAGCGACGCCACCCGGGGCCGGATCCTCCAGGTCGCCAAAGAGCTTGGCTGGAAGCCGAGCCTCCGCGCCAAGGGCCTGTCCTCCGCGAAGGCGTACGCCTTGGGCCTGGTGGTGGCCCGCGATCCCAAGCTCCTGGGCACGGACCCGTTCTTCCCGGCGTTCATTGCGGGCATCGAAACGACCCTCGCCGAGCACGATTACACGCTAGTCCTGAGCGTTGCCACCGCCCCCGGTGCCGAAGAGCGGGCCTACCGCAAACTGGCCGACGGCGGCCGCGTGGACGGCGTGATCCTGACCGATGTGCGGCACAACGATTCCCGGATCGGCCTGCTGCGCGAGCTCAAGCTGCCGGCGGTGACGCTCAACAGGCCGGATTCGGACTCACCCTTCCCTGCGGTATCCATGGACGACACGGACGGCATCACGGACGCCGTCGAACATCTTCTGGCCCTGGGGCACGTCCGGATCGGCCATGTGGGCGGCGCCCAGGAATACATCCACGGCCGCAGCCGCCGCCAGGCCTGGGAGTCGGCTATGGCCGCTGCTGGCCTGGCCGCAGATCTGTTCGCGGAGGCTGATTTCACGGCGCCCGGGGGAGTGGCCGCCACCGCGGAACTGCTCCGCCGGCCGGACCGCCCCACCGCGATTGTCTATGCGAACGACCTCATGGCGACGTCCGGCCAGTCCTTCGCCCAGTCTCAGGGCCTGAACGTCCCGGGTGACCTGTCAGTCACCGGCTACGACAACGCAGAGTTCACCCAGTACCTCAACCCGCCCCTCACCACTATCTCCACTGACCCCATGCGCTGGGGCAGAGTTGCCGCGCAGGCCCTCCTGGACCAGCTCAACGGCACCCACTCCGGTGAGGATACGGACCTGCAGGCACCCTCCCTGCTGATCCGGGCCTCCACCGGCCCCGCCCCATCCATAACCACCAAGCCAGCCCCCTAGCAATCCCCAAAGCAAGCAAAAAAGCACACCAACCAGTAGAAGTTCCCCACCGGGACCAGTACCAAGGAGTCGCAATGAAGCGCTTTACCAAAGCCACGCGAATATTGTCAGTGGCCGCCCTGACCGTAATGGGGGCGGGCCTGGCTGCCTGCGGCGGCAGCGGAGGGGGCGGCGACGGTGGCTCCGCCATATCCGCCAAGGGCCCCATCAAGATCTGGTACTCCAACAACGAGTTCGAGGTTAAGTGGGGCAAGGCCATGGTGGAATCCTGGAACTCCGCCCACCCGGACGAGAAGATCGATGCGCAGGAGATCCCTGCCGGCAAGAGCTCCGAGGAGGTCATCGGCGCAGCCATCACGGCCGGCAACGCTCCCTGCCTGGTCTTCAACACCGCGCCTGTGGCAGTTCCCCAGTTCCAGAAGCAGGGCGGTTTGGTGGCCCTGGATGAGTTCCCGGACGGGCTCCAGTACATCAAGGACCGCACCGGTGACCTGGCGGACCAGTACAAGTCCGCGGACGGCAAGATGTACCAGCTGCCGTGGAAGTCCAATCCCGTAGTCCTGTTCTACAACAAGGACATGTTTGCCAAGGCAGGGCTGGATCCGGAGAACCCGAAGCTGGGGACCCACCAGGAACTGCTGGACACAGCCCGGACCCTGGTGTCCTCGGGTGCTGCCACCAATGCCATCTGGCCATCACCGGCCAGTGACTTCTTCCAGGCCTGGTTCGACTTCTACTCCTTCTACGCCGCCAACTCCGACGGCACCCCGCTGGTGAAGGACGGCAAGGCCACGTTCGACAGCAAGGAGGGCAAGCAGGTAGCCACCATGTTCGAGACCCTTTACAAGGAGAACCTCGCCTCCAAGGAGGTCTACCAGGGTGACTCCTTCGCCGAGGGCAAGGCGGCCATGTCAATGGCCGGGCCCTGGGCCATCGCGGCCTACAAGGACAAGGTGAACTGGGGTGCAGTTCCGGTCCCGGCGGCCACGGCCAAGGCTGATACCTCAACCTTTTCCGACGCCAAGAACGTGGCCATCTACTCCGCCTGCGGGAACCAGGGCACCGCTTGGGAGGTCCTGAAATTCGCCACCAGTAAGGAGCAGGACGGCAAGCTGCTGACTGACACCGGCCAGATGCCGATGCGCAAGGACCTTCCCACGGCCTACGCGGACTACTTCGCCAAGAACCCGGCGTACACCCAGTTCGCCGAACAGGCTGGGCGGACGGTGGAGGTCCCGAACGTCTCGAACTCCGTCGAAGTCTGGCAGACCTTCCGCACCGCCTACGCCAAGGCCGTGATTTTCGGGAACGAAAGCATCGACACCGCGTTCAAGGACGCGGCAGACAAGATCAACCAACTGGTAGCCCAGAAGTAGCGTTGACCCCCAATGTCACTCCGCTCTTCCAGTGGTAACCCCGTCACGGGGAAACCGGTTGGCGGGACGGCGGACCGGCGGCTGGTGCCCAGGAAGCGTAAGAACTTCCTGGGTCCCCAGCCGCTGGGGCTGCTGTTCAGCGCCCCCTATGTCATCTACATCCTGGCTGTCCTGGCGTTTCCCCTCGGCTACGCCGTCTACATTTCCTTCCACGATTTCTTCTTCACCGCACCGCGGGTCACGGTGGACAGGCCTTTCGTGGGGTTCGACAACTACATCACCGTCCTGTCAGACCCCGCCGTCCAGCGTTCCTTCCTGAACATCGGCGTCTTCCTCATCATCAACGTCCCGCTCACGGTGGGCCTGTCCCTGCTGCTGGCCAACGCACTGAACCGCGTCACCCGGCTCAAGACGTTCTTCCGGCTCAGCTACTACGTGCCCTACGTGACGGCGAGTGTCGCCGTCGTGGGTGTCTGGCTGTTCCTGTTCCAGGGAAACGGGCTCCTCAACACCCTGCTCGGACCGCTCGCTCCCACCCCGTCCTGGCTGGTGAATTCGTGGCTGGCCATGCCCACCGTGGCGCTCTACGTGACGTGGAAACAGCTGGGATTCTTCATCCTGCTCTATCTCGCGGCGCTACAGAACATCCCCGATGAGCTGTACGAATCAGCGGCTGTGGACGGCGGCAACAAGTGGGTCCAATTCTGGAACATCACAGTGCCCGGCGTCCGGCCCGCCAGCGTCCTGGTCACGCTGCTGGCCACCATCACCGGCGCGAACCTCTTCACCGAGCCGTACCTGCTCACCGGCGGCGGCGGCCCGGACGGGGCCTCGGCCTCCCCGGTGTTCATCATGTACCAACGGGGCATCCTGCAGGGGAACCCCGACGTCGCAGCCGCGCTGGGCGTGGTGCTGGTGATCGGCGTCCTGCTGATCGCCCTGATCCAGAAACGCCTCGTGGGCGGGAAGGAGGACTGAGAATGTCCGTCACCAATGCGCAAAACGCCAAGAACGACGACGACGCCAGCCGGCTCCCGGAATCAGCGGAAGCCGTCCTTCGTCACGGCTCGGGCGTCGAAAAGCGCCGCAACCTGGGCGTGGGCAGTTTCATCCTGCTGGGCGTGGGCGCTTTCGTTTTCCTCTTCCCATTCTATTATATGCTCATCGGTTCACTGCAGACAGCTCCGGACACGTCGATTTTCGGCGCGTTTCCCAATCCGGCCAACATCACCGGGGCGAACTATGTGCAGATCAACGAGTCCATCAACCTGTTCCGCGGCCTGCTCAACTCCGGCATCTTCACCGGCGGCGTCATCTTCTTCACGGTGATTTTCGGGCTGCTGGTGGGCTATGCCCTGGCGCAGATGAAGTTCCGTGGCCGCGGCGCGGTCTTCGGGATGATGCTGCTGGTCCAGATGATCCCGTTCCAGCTGCTGCTCATCCCGCTCTACGTCATGATCGTGCGCGATTACGGCCTGGCGGACAGCTTCCTGGGCATGATCCTGCCGTTCGCCATCAACTCCACGGCGGTGTTTGTGTTCCGCCAGTACTTCCTCCAGTTGCCCTCGACCCTGTTTGAGGCGGCCCGGATCGATGGCGCCTCGGAGCTGCGGATCCTGTGGCAGATCGCCATTCCGCTGGTCCGTCCTGCCATTGTCACCGCCGTGCTGCTGACCTTTATCGGCCCCTGGAACGAATTCCTGTGGCCGTTCCTGGTCACCAAGGAGCAGTCCCTGCAGCCCCTGGCAGTGTCCCTGGCCAACTTCATCTCCAACATTGCCGGCCAGGCCGGCAACCCGTTCGGTGCCATCCTTGCCGGTGCCTGCGTCCTGGCGGCCCCCGCCGTCGCGCTGTTCATTTTCTTCCAGCGCCAGTTCATTTCCACCAATATCGGTTCCAGCGTAAAGGGCTAATCCATGACTTCCCCCCATACTTCTGCACTCCCCGCTGTCCCCTTCACCCTCACCCGCGCCGGCGTCATCATGACCCCCGAACCCGGCAACGACTTCGAGGCCGAGGGCGTCCTCAACCCCGCCAGTGGCCGCGGCCCGGACGGCGAGCTGTACCTGCTGCCGCGGCTTGTAGCCACGGGCAACGTGTCCCGCGTGGGCCTCGCCAAGGTGGTCATCAACGACGAGGGCGTGCCCACCGGCGTGGAACGCGAGGGCGTGGTCCTGTCCCCGGACGAGGGCTGGGAACGCGGCATGAACAACGCCGGCACCGAGGACCCGCGCACCACCTGGGTGCCCGCCCTTGGCAAGCACCTCATGACCTACGTGGCCTACGGCCCGCTGGGTCCCCGCCTCGCCTTCGCCCACTCTGAGGACCTCCGGAACTGGGAGCGGCTGGGCCCGTGCTTCTTCGAGTATCAGGCCGATCTCTCCATGGACCTGAACCTGTTTCCCAACAAGGATGCGGTGTTCTTCCCGGAGCCGGTGAACGACCCCGACGGCGTGCCCTCCTACGCCATGCTGCACCGCCCCATGTGGGACCTGGGCTGGATCCGTCCCGGCGAAGGCGAGCACCTGCCCGCCGGCGTCACGGACAACCGCCCCGGCATCTGGATCTCCTACGTGGCCGTGGCCGACGTCGAGCGCGACCTGCGCAATCTGGTCCACATGGGCAAGCACCGGCTGGTGGCCCTCAGCGAGTTCCCCTTTGAGGAACTGAAGATCGGCGGCGGCCCGCCCCCCATCCGCGTGGACGAGGGCTGGCTCCTGATCCACCACGGCGTGGCCGGCAAGATGGCCGCCTCCGCCTTCGAGCAGCAGCAGAACGTCAACTACACCGCGGCGGCCATGATCCTGTCCGCGGACGACCCGTCCAGGGTCATCGCCCGCAGCGACAAGCCTTTGTTGGCGCCGGAAACCGAGGACGAGATTTCCGGGATCGTGCCGAACGTGGTATTCCCTACCGCGATCGAAAAAATCGGCGACCAGCTGTTTGTGTTCTACGGGATGGCCGACTCCAAAATCGGTGTGGCCAAACTGGACAGGGTCTGACGGTGATGCTTTCACCGAAGGCCACGCGGCCGGTGGTGACGGCGGTGGCCGTTTCCCTGCTGGCTGTTTCGCTCCAGGCCAGTGCCGTCACGGCGGCCCCTCCCGCGCCGCCGTCGTCCGTCAGCACTGTCACCGCACCCGCGGCGCCTGTCCTGGCCGACGGCGGCAGCCTGACCAACCTGGACCACCTGGACTTCCTGCTGGACACGGTTCCGCTGGCGCCGGTGGCCGGGCACACCACCTACCGGCTGGAGCAGGACCCCGAGGCCGAAGCGCCGTGGACCTACGCCGACAGGAACGACGACGGCAGTTATGACCGCGTGGGCGGCGGGAATCTGGACCCGGTCACGGGCGACTGGACCCAGGGCGCCTACAACGCGGACGACATCGCCCGCACCGCCGTGGTGTACCTGCGGCACTGGAAACAGACAGGGGACCTGGCGAGCAAGGAGCACGCCTTCCAGAACCTTCGTACGCTCACCTACCTGCAGACGGTGGACGGCCCGAACGCCGGCAACGTCATCCTCTGGCAGCAGGCGGACGGCAGCCTGAACCCCAGCGCCATTCCCGTGGAACTGCCGGATCCGTCCGACTCCGCGGAATCCTACTGGCTGGCCCGCACGGTCTGGGCCCTGGGCGAAGGCATCGCAGGGTTTGCCGAGTCCGATCCGGAGTTCGCCGCGTTCCTGCAGGACCGGCTGCACCTCTCCCTGGGCGCACTGAACCGCCAGTCCCTCGCCAAGTACGGCACGTTCGACACCGCCGACGGCGTCCAGGTCCCGGCCTGGCTCATCGCCGGCGGCGCGGATGCCTCCGCCGAGGCCGTGCTGGGCCTGGCCGCCTATGTGGAGACCGTTCCGTCCGATGCCGTGGCCACCACGGCGCTGTCCCAGCTGAGCGAGGGTGTGGCCGCGATGTCTTCCGGCTCGGCCACCCAATGGCCGTTCGGCGCGATCATGCCGTGGAACAAGTCGCAGAGCCTCTGGCATGCGTGGGGCGGCATGGCCCCGGCCGCTGTGGCCACCGCATCCACTGTCCTGGACCGGCCTGACCTGCTGACGGCAGCCGTGAAGGACACCGCGCAGTTCACGCCGCAGCTGCTCGCTGCGGGCGGACCGGACAACGCGTGGAGCCCCGCTCCCGGCGAGGCCCAGATCGCGTACGGCGTGGACTCCCGCGTCCAAAGCCTGGTGGCGACGGCGGAAGCCGCTGATGCCCCGGGCCTCCTGGACGTGGCCGCCATCGCCGCGGGCTGGTTCTTCGGCGCCAACCCCAACGGCGCCCCCGCCTACAACCCGGCCACAGGCACGGCCATCGACGGGATCGAAACGGACGGCCGGATCAACCCCAACTCCGGCGCCGAATCCACCATCCATGCCCTGCTCACCATGCTGGCCCTCGACGCCGACCCGCAACTCCGGGCCAAGGCCTTGGGGATCAGCGTGACCGAAGGGACCAACGGGCTCAGCGTGGTGGAAGCCGAAGCCGGCACCATCACAGGCAACGGCACAGTGGTGCGGCCGCCGTCGTCCTGGACCGGCGAAGCGAACATCTCCGGCGGGGCATATGTCGACCTGAACGCTGGCGGCAGCCTTTCCATCCCGTTGCCGGCAGCGGACCAGCCCAGCAACATCTTCGCCATCGTGAACCAGGCAATTGCGCCCGCGGGCACCACCACCTGGACCTCGGCCAAGGGCCCGCTGGGCACCACGGCCAACGGCGGGGCAGGGGCGCAGGGCATCACCGACGCCCCCGGCATCCTCATCCCGCTCACGCTGAGGCGCGCCCTGGCTGCCGGACTGACTTCGGTCACCGCCACCACCGACGGCCACGCGGCACTGGACGCACTCCTGGTCCAGCCGCTGATCTCCACGGTGCGGGTCTCCGGTTCCGGCGGCGACTCAACGCTGTACGTCAGCGCGGCCAAGTCCACTACGGACCAGCAAGTGAGCGTGCCGGAAGGGTTTGTGCTGGTCCAGCGCCAGTACGACTCCGCCGGCCAGCCCGTCAAGGGCTCCAAGGACAACGCCGGCACCACGTCCGGACGCGTCACGGTGGCCCCGGGCGGCTTCACCCTGGTGACGCTGACCGCCGGCTGAGGATTGGTCGGCTGAGATTCACTTCCAGCGGACCGGCGTCACGCACGGCACCCATTTGGAAAGCACGACGGCGCCCTGCCGCGGATTTGCGCGGTGGGGCGCCGTCGTCGGGCGTTAAAGCCTGCCCTGCGTGACGTGACGCGACGCCACGTGAGGCCAGCGGCGGAAGGGAGGTCCGCCGTCGGACTTTTACACAGCCGCAATAAGTGGGACTTTCGGGGGTAATCGTCCGGGCGGACAATTAGATTGCCCCTCCGGCCTTTCCGGGCCAGGCCCTGCTTAAGGAGTGCACGCATGGCTACGCCGTTGAACCAGAGCGTGGCGGATTCCGCCCTGCTGACCAGATCGCTGCCGCTGGGCCTGCTGCGGACGTTCATCCAGTCGGACCTGGCGGACGAAGGTTTCACGCCCACTCTCCTGGCCGAACTGAAGGTCCTCGCCCGTGTCCCCGGGCTGCTGGTGGCCTGCAACTACGGCGGAACACTGTGCGACGCGGAGGGAATCTCCACCGAGACCCTACCCCTGGGGAGCGCTGCGATCGCGCTCCGCGCCCTGGCCGCCCTGCCCAACACCCATGCCGCCGTCATCTCGGGGCGCTCACTGCGTGACCTCGCCGCAGTGTCGCGGCTGCCCGCGGAGGTGCATCTCATCGGATCGCACGGCGCGGAGTCGGACATGGCCTACGCCCATGTCCAGGACCTTGCCACCGAAGCCACGCTCCACACGGTAAGCACAGCCCTGACTGAGGCTGTGGGTTACCAGGAGGGGATCTGGATCGAGCGGAAGCCGGTGGCCGTGTCCGTGCACACCCGGCCGGCCTCGCCCGAAGTGGTGCAGGTGGTGACGGAAACGGCGCGGGAGATAGCCAAAGCGCATGGGCTGTTCTTCATCGTGGACGGTTCGGTCCTGGACCTCTCGGTAATGGAACCGGCCAAGGCGGACGCCCTGGAAAACCTCCGGTCCCGGCTGGGCGCCAGTGCGGCGTTGTACGCCGGGGACGCCTACAGCGACGAACTGGCCATCGCCACGCTCCGCGGTCCGGACCTGGGGTTGCGTGTGGGCCCGGGGGAGACCCGCGCTTCCCACCGGCTGCGGGACCCGGAATCCTTCGCCCGCGTCCTCGCCCTCCTGTTCGAGCTGCGGCGGGCCTGGCTTTTCGGCGAGGACGCAGTAGGGCTCGAGCGGCACACGATGATCGGCAACGGATCCTCCACCGCTTTGGTCACGCCGGATGCCAAGGTCTGCTGGATGAGCCACCCGCTCCCGGATTCAGGGTCGCTGTTCGCCCACATCCTGGGCGGGGACTCCGCCGGGCACTTCTCGGTGGAGCCGGTCAAAGCTTCGCAGGTTCTGGGCCAGCGCTACGTGGACAGCACCATGATCGTGGAGACGCGCTGGGCGGACGTGACCGTCACGGACTACCTGGAGCCGGCACCGGACGGGATCACCAGCCTGGTCCGGGTGCTCTCCGGCACCGGCGGCGCCAAGATCGTCTTCGCGCCACGGCCGGACTACGCCAACGCGCCGTTCAGCATGGAAGCCCGCCGCGACGAACTCCATGTGGTGGGAACCTCCGATCCCATCATCCTTTTTGCCCCCGGTGTCAGCTTCACCATCACCTCGGATGGCCTCCACGCCACGGCCACCGCTTCGGTCAACCTCCAGGACGGGCCGGTGGTCCTCAACCTGCGCTGCGGCGACACCGAGCCTGCGCTGGCGGACCCCGCCGGGGAGAACGACCGGCGGGCGGGAGTAGCGCTCCACTCCCGCCGCTGGGTGCAGGAACTGGAATTGCCCTCGGTGAAGCCATCGCTGGTCCGCCGCTCAGCGCTGGTCCTCCGCGCCCTCGTGCACGAGCCCACGGGTGCCGTGCTGGCCGCACCCACCACGTCGCTGCCCGAAGGAATCGGCGGCACACGGAACTGGGATTACCGCTACTGCTGGCTGCGGGACGGCTCCATGACGGTGAACGCGCTGGTGGACCTGGGCTCGACGGCGGAGGCGGCCGGGTTCCTCAGCTGGCTGGGCCGGATCCTCGAACATGCACCGGGCCCGGAATGGCTGCATCCCCTGTACTCGGTGACGGGGGCGCCGTTGTCCACGGAGGCCGTCATCGACAGCCTGCCCGGGTATGCGGGGTCCCGGCCGGTCCGGATCGGCAACGCCGCGGATCACCAGGTCCAGCTGGATGTCTTCGGGCCGGTGGCTGAGCTGATCCACGGCGTCAGTTCGCGGAATGGTGGCCTCGAGGATGACCACTGGGACCTGATGGTGCAGATGGCGGCCGCAGTCCTGGCAAGGTGGCACGAGCCTGACCACGGCATCTGGGAAGCCCGGCGGCCGCCGCGGCACCACGTCTACACCAAGGTGATGTGCTGGGTGACGCTGGACCGCGCACTGCGGACCGCCGCCCGGCACGGCAGGACGCCGGATTCGTCGTGGGAACCCACGGCCCGGATCATCCGGGAGGAAGTCCTGCGCGAAGGCTGGGATGATTCGGCCGCGTCCTATACGGTGGCCTACGACAGCCCGGACCTGGATGCAGCCGTCCTGCACATCGGGCTCTCCGGCCTGCTGGATGTCACTGACCAGCGGTTCCTGGACACCGTCACCGCCGTGGAACGGGAACTGCGGGTGGGTCCCACCGTGTTCCGGTACAGGTACGACGACGGCCTGCCGGGTTTGGAGGGCGGCTTCCACATCTGCACCACCTGGTTGATTGAGGCGTACGTTGCGGTGGGCAGGATCGAGGAGGCCTGGGACCTGTTCGACCAGCTGGTGAACCTCTTCGGCCCCACCGGTCTGCTGCCCGAAGAATACGATCCCAGTACGGAAACGCACCTGGGGAACCACCCGCAGGCCTACTCGCACCTGGGGTTCATCCGCTGCGCCCGGATCCTGGACCGGCACAAGCCAGAGGCTAAAAGGCCCTAGCCCCGCGGGCTCATTGGCGCCCCTTCGTGCCGGTGTGTCACGCAGGTTTGTCACGCGCGGCACCCTTTTGGGAAGCACGACGGCGGCCTGCCGCGGAACTGCGCGGTGGGCGCCGCCGTCGGGGGCTAAGAGCCTGCCTGGCGTGACGCGGGAACCTACCGGAGGGCGCAAGCCGCTGGTCAGTTCAGCAGCAAATCAGTTAAGCAGCAGGGCGACCCCGGTCATGGCGGGTACCGCCACCACCGTGGTGATCAGGACGGTGTCCTTGGCCACGGTGATGCCGGTCTGGTAGCGGCTGGCCGCAACAAAGACGTTCTGCGCCGTGGGCAGGGACGCAACCACCACGGCCGCGAACAGGGCCTGGCCTTCGACGCCCAAGGCGAAGCGGGCAAAAACGTAGGCGATGGCCGGCTGGACCACCAGTTTGAAGGCACTGGCCAGGAGGGTGTCCACGCGCCTGCCCGCGGCGGCCTGCAATGGCCGGCTGCCGTTCAGGCTCATGCCGAACGCGATCAGCATGGCCGGAATCGCGGCGCCGCCAATGAGGTGGATCGGCTCAAGGAGCAGCGGCGGAACCCGCCAGCCCGTCCCCGCCACCAGGAGGCCCAGGCCGGAGCCAACAATCATCGGGTTCCGCAGGATCATAAGAATGAATCCCCAGGGCGTGGTGCGGTGTGAGCTGGTACTGGCGTCCAGGATCATCAGGAAAATCGGCGTGAAGAACGCCAGCTGGAAGATCAGCAGCGGCGCCACGTAACTGGCGTCGCCCAGGACGTAGACCGCGATGGGGATGCCAAGGTTCGCGGAGTTGGCCAAGGACGCGGCCATCGAGGACATCAGGGCTTCCGGCAGCGCGCGTTTCAGGACGAACTTCACGATGCTGAAGAAGACAAGGGCGGTGCAGACGGCGGACACCGCCGTGACCAGTAACGGTTCCGCGAAGACTTCCCGCAGCTGCGCCTTGCTGAGGGTCTCGAAGAGCAGGGCAGGGCTGGCCACAAAGAAGGTCAGGCCACTGAGGACCTGGCGGGCGTTGTCGCCCAGGATCCGTTGGCGGCCCACAAACCAGCCCACCATGATGATGAACCAGACAACAAAGAAGCCCTGCAGCACACCTACCAGGAAAAGCCTCCGAGGCTGCGGCGGCGGTGTCTGCCCGGACTCACGCTCCGGCTACAGGGCGGCGTTGTTCAGTGCGAATGGCGGACGCATCAGGCCCGGTGTGAGGCCCTCGGCCGGATCGTTTCCGATCCGGACAATCTTGTTGTCCTTATCCACATGGATAACCTTCGGGTTGTAGGCCTTTGCCTCTTCCGTGGTCATCTGGGCATAGGTGATCAGGATGACAACGTCGTTCTCGTGCATCAGGTGCGCGGCTGCCCCGTTAATGCCAATGACACCTGAGCCGCGCTCGCCGGCGATGGTGTAGGTCTCCAGGCGCGCACCGTTGGTCACGTCCACGATGGCCACGAGCTCGCCGGGAAGGATGTCGGCAGCATCCAGGAGGTCCAGGTCAACAGTGACCGATCCTACGTAGTGCAGGTCGGCATGCGTGACGGTGGCCCGGTGGATTTTGGACTTGAACATTGTGCGATTCATAACCCGCCCAGTCTAGCGCCGGCACCCGGATCGCGCTGTGACGCACTGAACATGGCAGCGGAGACTGTTTCCCCGCCTGCCCGGCAAGTGGCCGGGCGATCCGGCACCTAACTGGATGCGCCGCCGTCGTCCGTCCTTGCTACTGATATGGCGGTGGCCGCCAGCGTCTCGCGGGCGGCGAGGATGGCCGGCCGCTGCGCGCTGGAGCGGCGCACCGATGTGAACACGGTGCGGTGCGGATTGCCCGGCAGGTCCAGCAACAGGGCGGTGGTACCGCGGCCGGTCCAGACGAGGTCCGGCATCAGCGCCACGGCATTTCCGGACTCGATCAGCCTGATCTGCGCCTGGAGGTCGGCTGTTTCGAAGCGCACATCGGGTTCGAACCCGGCACTCCGGCAGGCCTGCTCTGCCCAGTGCCGGGAGGCCGCGCCGCGGGGCTCCATTACCCAGGGCAGCGCGGCAGTATCCTCCAGCGACGTGATGGGCGGCCGGCCGGGAGCGGCCGGCGGAACGGCCAGCCGGATCGCGTCAGTGGTCAGCTTGATGCGGTCCAGCTCCGGGTACCGCGGGGCGGCGTGGCCCGGATACTGTTCGGCGATGACCAGGTCAAAATCGCGCGCCCACGTCTCATGAAGTGCCGTTTCGGGTTCGCGCTGGATCATTTCGATCCGGACCTCCGGGTACTCCGCCGTCATCCGCGAGAGCGTGTCCGGCATCAGCGCCAGGGCCGCGGACTGGAACACCGCAATCCGGACGGTTCCCGTGACAGTGGTCAGCGACGCCGCCAGGTCTGCTTCCGCCTGCTCCATGGTTTCGAGCAGCTGGGCGGTGTGGGCCACCAGGACTTCGGCCTGGGGCGTCAGCTGCACGCGCCGCCCCGTCTTCCGGAGCAGCTCCACGCCCACTTCCTTTTCCAGCAGGGCAAGCTGCTGGGAGACCGACGACGGGCTGTACTGCAGTGCCTCCGCCACCTCCGCCAGGGTGCCCCGGATCTTCAATTCGCGGAGAAGCCGCAGGCGCCGGACATCGAGCATGGCCACATTCCTTGATGAATCTAATGAATACTAATTAGAAGTAGTCACTTTATCTAATGCAAGTGCGCTTGCATACTGATGAGGATGAGTTACCCCCGTCACAGTCCGTTCACAGGGCGCCGCGACGGGGTCGCACCCCAAGCAGGAGTTCCTGATGAGCACTAAAGACATGACCCAATCGATCATGAGGCGCAAGCCCATCGACGACATTGAAGTGGAGAACAAGCACAGCGGGCTTTTCAAGTCCCTCGGCCTCTGGCAGCTCACCGCCATCGGTGTCGGCGGCATTATCGGCGTCGGCATCTTCTCCCTGGCAGGGCTGGTGGCGGCAGGCAGCGAAGATGCACCGGGTGTGGGGCCCGCGGTGCTCTTCTCCTTCCTGATCGCCGGCCTGGCATCGGCGGCGGCAGCACTGTCCTACGCAGAGTTCGCCGGCATGATCCCCAGGGCTGGCTCCGCCTACACCTACGGATACGTTGCTCTGGGTGAGGTGATTGGATGGTTCATCGGCTGGGACCTGCTGCTGGAGTACATCGCCATTGTTGCCGTGGTGGCCATCGGTATCTCGGGCTACTTCGACGCGTTCCTGTCCGGAATCGGCATCCATATGCCTATCTGGATGACGTCAACGCCGGATGAGGGCAAGGGCGGCATTGTGAACCTTCCCGCCATCCTGGTCTGCCTTCTGGTGACCTGGATCCTCTCCCGCGGGACGAAAGCATTCGGCCGGTTCGAACTGGTGGCCGTTGCCGTCAAGGTTGTCCTGATCCTGTTCATTATCGGCCTCGGTGTTTTCTACATCGACACCAACAACTACAACCCGTTTATGCCCAGCGGCTTTGGGCCGGTCCTGGCCGGTTCCGCCACCGTCTTCTTCGCGGTGTTCGGGTACGACGCCATGAGTACCGCGGCGGAAGAGGCAACCGACGGCAAGAAGCACATGCCGAAGGCCATCATCCTGTCGCTGATCATTGCCATGCTGCTCTACGTCGCGGCCACCCTCGTCCTGACCGGCATGCAAAACTACCAGGACATCGATCCCAAGGCCGGATTTGCTTCCGCCTTCACCAGTGTGGGCCTGCCCGTCATCGCCACCATCATTTCTGTTTTCGCCGTCCTCTCCATCCTCACGGTGATGCTGACCTTCCTCCTGGGCGTCACGCGTGTCTGGTTCTCCATGAGCCGCGATGGCCTGCTGCCAGGCTGGTTCGCCAAGACGGACCGGCACGGAACCCCGCAGCGCGTTACCTGGATTGCCGGCGTCGCCTCCGCCCTGCTGGCCGGCGTGTTCCCCATCAAGGCCGTCGCGGACCTCACGAACATTGGCATCCTGGCCGCGTTCGTCGTCGTCTGCTTCGCCGTGATCGTGTTCCGCTACAAGAAGCCGGACGCCCCGCGCACCTTCCGCCTGCCGCTGATGCCCGTTATTCCGGCCTTCGGTGTGCTGGCGTCCGCCTTCCTCATGTTCCAGCTGCACTGGGAGACCTGGGCGCGGTTCGGTGTCTGGCTCGTCATCGGCCTGGCCATCTACTTCTTCTACGGCCGCAAGCACTCCCTGATGAACCCGGACAGCCCGCGCCACGAAGAAGCCGTGGAGATGCACCGCCCCATCAGCTGACCCCCCTACGCGTTGCTCTATCACTTTTGGTCCCTAAACCCACGTTTTAGGAACCAAGAGTGATAGAGCAACTCGTGTTTAAGGGGCGGTGGAACCGTTGGTTTTTCTAACCTGTATCGCTTAGAAAACATCGCTTTATCTTATGTGATTGCAAGCTCATACTGATGGATAAGACCCCTTCCACACCAAGGAAAGAACGAGCAAACCATGACTCACACTGCAACGGAAGCCACCGGACAGACAGACGTCCCGCAGGCCCGTGCCCTCGCGGCGGACACCATCACCTTGGTGCGCCGCTGGCTGACCGAGGCTTCGAAAGTTCCTGTTGATGCCTCGGCCGAGCAGCTCGCCGGTGTGCTGAAGGACCCGAACGGCCTGGACTTCACCGTTGGCTTTGTGGACGGCGTGGTTCGTCCCGAAGACCTGCACGTCGCTGCCCGCAACCTGGCTGCCCTCGCGCCAAAGGTCCCGGCGTTCCTGCCCTGGTACATGCGCAGCGCCGTCCGGCTCGGCGGCACCATGGCCCCGGTCCTGCCCCAGGTGGTCATCCCGATCGCCCGCCGCGTGCTCCGCGAAATGGTGGGCCACCTGATCGTCGACGCCACCGACGCCAAGCTGGGCCCGGCCATCGCCAAGATCCGCAAGGACGGCATCAAGCTCAATGTGAACCTCCTCGGCGAGGCCGTCCTGGGCGAGCACGAGGCTTCCCGCCGGCTCGCGGGAACCCACACACTCCTGGCCCGCCCGGACGTGGACTACGTTTCCATCAAGGTTTCCTCCACCGTGGCCCCGCACTCCGCGTGGGCGTTCGACGAGGCCGTGGAGCACGTCGTCGAGAAGCTCACGCCGCTGTTCACCAAAGCCGCCTCCTTCGCGGGCGCCGGGAAGAACGCCAAGTTCATCAACCTGGACATGGAGGAATACAAGGACCTGGACATGACCATCGCGGTCTTCACCCGGATCCTGGACAAGCCCGAGTTCAAGAACCTGGAAGCCGGCATCGTGCTGCAGGCCTACCTGCCCGACGCCCTTTCCGCCATGATCCGCCTGCAGGACTGGGCCGCCGAACGCCGCGCCAACGGCGGCGCCGCCATCAAGGTCCGCGTGGTCAAGGGCGCCAACCTGCCCATGGAACACGTGGAGTCCTCGCTGCACGACTGGCCGCTGGCCACCTGGCACACCAAACAGGATTCGGACACCAACTACAAGCGCGTCATCAACTACTCGCTGCACCCGGACCGGATCAACAACGTCCGGATCGGCGTGGCCGGCCACAACCTCTTCGACATCGCCTTCTCCTGGCTGCTCGCGAAGCAGCGAGGCGTGGAGTCCGGCATCGAATTCGAGATGCTGCTGGGCATGGCGCAGGGCCAGGCTGAAGCGGTCAAGAAGGACGTCGGCTCGCTGCTGCTGTACACCCCGGTGGTGCACCCGGCCGAGTTCGACGTCGCCATCGCCTACCTGATCCGCCGTCTCGAAGAGGGTGCCAGCCAGGACAACTTCATGTCCGCCGTGTTTGAGCTCAGTGAAAACGAAGTGCTGTTCGAGCGCGAGAAGCGGCGCTTCCTCGCCTCCCTGGACACGCTCGACGACGAGGTCCCCCCGGCCAACCGGCAGCAGAACCGCAGCCTCCCGCCGCAGCCCCTGCCGCGTGACACGTTCGCGAACACCCCGGACACCGACCCGTCGCTGCCCGCCAACCGCACCTGGGGCCGGGCCATCCTGGACCGTGTCCCGTCCTCCACGCTGGGCAACGCCGCCGTCGACGCCGCTACCATCAATGACGCGGATACTCTCAACACCGTCATCGCCACCGCCGTCGAGAAGGGCAAGGCCTGGGGCGCCCTGTCCTGCGACGAGCGCGCCGAGATCCTGCACCGCGCCGGCGACGTCCTCGAGGCCCGCCGCGCGGACCTCCTGGAGGTCATGGCCAGCGAAACCGGCAAAACCATCGACCAAGGCGATCCTGAGGTCAGCGAAGCGGTGGACTTCGCGCACTACTACGCCGAGTCTGCCCGGAAGCTGGAAAAGGTCGACGGCGCCACGTTCGTCCCGGCCAAACTCACCGTGGTGACCCCGCCGTGGAACTTCCCGGTGGCCATCCCGGCAGGGTCCACCCTCGCGGCACTCGCCGCCGGCTCCGCCGTCGTGATCAAACCCGCGAAGCAGGCCCGCCGCAGCGGTGCCGTGATGATCGAAGCACTCTGGGAAGCCGGCGTCCCGAAGGACGTGCTGACCATGGTCCAGCTCGGCGAGCGTGAACTCGGCCAGCAGCTGATCTCACACCCGTCCGTGGACCGCGTGATCCTGACCGGCGGCTACGAGACCGCGGAACTCTTCCGCTCCTTCCGCAAGGACCTGCCGCTCCTGGCCGAAACCAGCGGCAAGAACGCCATCATCGTCACGCCCAGCGCTGACCTGGACCTGGCCGCCAAGGACGTGGCGTACTCGGCGTTCGGCCACGCCGGCCAGAAGTGCTCGGCCGCGTCCCTGGTGATCCTGGTGGGCTCGGTGGCCAAGTCCAAGCGCTTCCACAACCAGCTCGTCGACGCCGTCACGTCCCTCAAGGTGGGCTACCCGCAGGACCCCACCAGCCAGATGGGCCCCATCATCGAGCCCGCCAACGGCAAGCTCCTTAACGCCCTCGCCACCCTCGGCGAAGGCGAAACCTGGGCCGTGGAACCCCGCAAGCTCGACGAAACCGGCCGCCTCTGGAGCCCCGGCGTGCGCTACGGCGTCCGCCGCGGATCCTACTTCCACCTCACCGAATTCTTCGGCCCGGTCCTGGGCGTCATGACCGCTGACACGCTGGAAGAGGCCATCGCCATCCAGAACCAGGTCGATTACGGCCTCACCGCCGGCCTGCACTCCCTGAACCCGGACGAGCTCGGCACCTGGCTGGACTCCATCCAGGCCGGAAACCTCTACGTGAACCGCGGCATCACCGGCGCGATCGTGCTGCGCCAGCCTTTCGGCGGCTGGAAGAAGTCCGCCGTCGGCGCCGGCACCAAGGCTGGCGGACCCAACTACCTCGCCGGCCTCGGCGACTGGGTCAGCGCGGACGCCTCAGCTACGCGAGCCGTCACGAACGCAGGCGTCGGCCGCATCCAGAACGCCGTGGCAGGAGAACTGGAGCCCACCGAGATTGATTCGCTGCAGCGCTCCCTCGGGTCTGATGCCCTGGCCTGGGCCCACGAGTTCGGCACCGCCAAGGACGTTTCCGGCCTGAGCGCGGAACGGAACATCTTCCGCTATCGCGCGCTGCCGGTCACCGTGCGGCTCTCCGAAGGTGCCCCGCTGGCCCACCTCGCGCGGACCGTGGCGGCCGGTGTCCTGGCCGGCTCGGCACTGACCGTGTCCACCGCCGTCGAACTTCCCGCCCAGCTGCGCGCCGTGCTCACCGGGCTGGACATCACGGTCACGGTGGAGTCCGACGCCGGCTGGCTGGCTTCGGCGGCACGCCTCGCCGCGGCGGGCAAACTCTCCGGCGCGCGGATCCGCCTGATCGGCGGGGACGCCACCGCCCTCGCCGAGGCCACGGACGGGCGTCCTGACCTGGCGATCTACGCCCACGCGGTTACCGAGGCCGGACGGGTAGAGCTGCTGCCGTTCCTGCACGAGCAGGCCATCAGCATCACGGCCCACCGCTTCGGCACCCCGAACCACCTCTCCGATGAGCTGATCTAGGGCGGACCGAAACCCAACAAAACACGAAAGGCCCGGTGGCCGCCATCGGGGCGGGTGCCGGGCCTTCGCTATTGAATAGTTGAGTAGTGATCAGTTGGCTGCGCTCGGCGAGCCTGGAGACCGTAGTTAGTCAGCCCAGATACCAGCCTGGGGGAGTCCACGATGCAGGAACATTGTGGGCGGAGAAATCTTCGCAACGGGTGCAGGTGTAGGCGACTTCGCCCAGTGTCCTGACCGCCCCGTCACGCCGGTAAACCGGTGGAATGTAGGACTCGAGATAGATGAATTCATCCGTGCCACATTTGTCGCACGTGGGCTTGCCGATGTACTCGGCGGCCCGCGAAATACCGGCGTTATGGCTGGAATGATGCGTGACCAGCGGCCGTCCAGTGCTGTGTCGCTGGGTATGTACCGTGTGTAAATGGGTGTTCTCGGCTGTCGTCATTGGCTGCCTATCCCGAGTGCGGCCGCATCATGGGCTGCATGGCGCACTCGTAGTGTTGAACCGGCCACTGCTTGACCCATGGATATTCCAGCATAGGCGAGGCGGGCTTTTACTTCAATGGTTCGTTTCCAGCCCTGATTCCTGCGGCAAATTCGGTCAAACCGACTTCTTGAGCGTCCGCCCGACGATGGTCTGGGTCAGCGCATCGATCACTTCGGCGTTGGCCAGCGGGTTACGGATCAGGGTGAAATCCACGTCGCCCACTGGAGGCAGGTCGAACCGGCGGGTGATGATCTTGAGGTCTTCGGGAACCAGCGACGTCGGCATCACGGCAACGCCGATGCCTGCCCGGAGTGCCGCCAGGACGCCACTGATCTGCCGGGTAGTGCACGTGATCCGCCAGGTCCGGCCGCTTGATTCGAGTGCATCGATGGCCAGTTTCCGGCTGAGGCTGGGGGAGGGGTAGGAGATCAGCGGTACGGGGTGCCCGGGCTCCAGTGACGTCTGTTCCAGCCCCACCCAGCAAAAGGTGTCGTGCTGGACCACGGTGCCGTCTTTGACGCCAGCCACCCACTTCACAAACACCAGGTCCAGCTGGCCGGCATTGAGTTTCTTGTACAGCTGGTCGCTCTGGCCAACGGTGAGCTCGAGGTTGATCTGTGGATAGACCTGGCGGAACTCCCGAAGGATCCGGGGGAGACCGGTGATGGCGAGGTCGTCCGCCGTGCCGAACCGCAGCCGGCCCCGCATGGCCGAGCCGGAGAAGTATCGGGTGGCGGCATCGTGGGCCGAAAGGATGGTGCGGGCGAAGCCGGCCATCGCGTCACCGTTGTCCGTGAGCCGGACATCGCGGGTGTCCCTGCTGATGAGGATGCGCTTCGCCGCCGTCTCTAGCTTGCGGACATGCTGGCTGACGGTCGGCTGTGCCAGGCCCAGGCGCTCCGCGGCCTTGGTGAAGCTGAGCGTCTCGGCCACGGCCAGGAAGGAACGGAGCTGGGTGGGTTCGTACACAGTGGACTCCTTTGGCTACGGGCTGACTGTCCACCCACGTCAGCGTGGGTGCTATTACGCTTTGTAATGGTAGTTATAGTCGTGATAGGGCTACATAATCACCTGGAACCAGCCTAGCGTGGGAAGCATCCCAGTCCGCCCGCTTCCCTGAGGACATCCCTGTGGCACCCCCACCGCCAACGTCGGCAACCGTCAGCCAGCCCGTCATCGACTCCGCCTCCGCTACCACCGCCTCCACACAGACCCAACCCATCGCCGTCGTCAGTGAACACCTTCCCTGGCGGCACACGTTTATCTCCCTGAGAGTCCCCAATTTCCGGATCTTCGCGATCGGGCACTTTGTCGCCGTGATCGCCCTCTGGATGCAGCGGATCGCCCAGGACTGGCTGGTGCTGGAACTGTCCGGTTCCGTTACCGCCGTGGGCATCACCGTGGCGCTGCAGTTCATGCCGTCGCTGCTCTTGGGGCCGTGGGGCGGCATGATGGCGGACCGGTTCGCCAAGCGCCGGATCCTCATCCTGTGCCAGAGTCTCGCCGCGGTCCTCGCCGCGGCGCTCGCGGCGCTTGCCCTGACCGGCGCCATCGAAGTATGGCACGTGTACGTCATCGCGCTTCTGCTGGGCCTGGTCACCGTGCTGGATCAGCCCGCGCGCCAGGTGTTCGTCAACGAGCTGGTGGGCCCCAAATACCTCCGGAACGCCATCAGCGTCAACTCCACTACGTTCCAGCTGGGCGGGCTGATCGGCCCGGCACTGGCGGGACTGCTGCTCACCGCCGTCGGCGCCGGCTGGGCCTTCGCCGCGAATGCGCTGGCCTGCTGCTCCACGGTGGCCATGCTGCTGCTCCTGCGCAAGGACCAGCTGTTCGTCAGTGCCGCCGCGCCCAAGAAGAAGGGCATGTTGCGCGAAGGACTGCAGTACGCGCTCAGCAAGCCCACGATCTACTGGCCATGGCTGATGGCCGGCTTCATCTCCGTCTTCGCCATGAGCCTGCCCGTGCTGCTCGCCGCGTTCGCGGACCACGTGTTCGACGTCGGCGCCGGCGGCTATGGCCTGCTGAACGCCCTCGTGGCACTGGGTGCGTTGGCCGGTGCAGTCGCGTCCACGCGGCGCCGCCAGTTACGGCTCCGTTCCGTCGTGTTCTGCGCCGGCATGTATGGCCTGATGCTGTGCCTGGCCGCGCTGGCGCCGTCCATGGTGTGGTTCAGCGTGGTGATGGTCCTGTCCGGATTCTGGTGCCTGATGTTCCTCACCGGATCCAACCAGCTCGTCCAGATCAGCTCCAACATGGGCATCCGCGGCCGGGTCATGAGCCTGTACATCATGGTGCTGATCGGCGGCCAGGCCATCGGCGGGCCCATGCTCGGGTGGATCGCCGAGCACGTGGACCCGCACGTGGCACTCATGGTGTCCGGCGGGGTGCCGGCGCTCGCCGCGGTGACTGTCGCCGTCGTCCTGGCCCGAAAAGGCGCGCTGGCGCTCCGGGTGGACCTCAAGGACCGCCGCCACCCGCTGCGGATCGTCCGCCAGGTGGCCACGGCGTAAAGGGCTATGGCGTTAAGGGCCGCGGGGTAGGCGCCGCGGCCCAAAGCGGCAGAGCCTAAGCCGGCAGGTGCGGGTACTCGGCCTCGCGCCGCTGGAACTCCAGCACGTCCTTGTTGAGGACCACGCCCTCGCGGATTTCGATGGCGCGGGAAATGGTTTCGTTCCCGTCCCACTCCGCGGGGCCGCCGATGACCGTCTCAAGGAACGGCAGCAGGGCTTGGCTGATCTCCCAGCTGGAGGAATTCCAGAGGTAGGACGGGCTGTGGTCCACCGCGTAATAGTTGATGTGGTCGCCGATGGTAAACATCGGTTCTGCGAACGTGGTGGACCGCGCCCAGCTGAAGCCCATCCCCTCATCGCACGAAACGTCCACGATCAGGCTGCCCGGGCTGAACGCCGCGAGGTCCTCAGTCCGCAAATACGTCAGCGGATTGTTCGGATCCTGCAGCGTGCAGTTGACCACGATGTCGCTCTCGGCCAGGAACGGCGCCAGCGGAACCCGGCCCCGCTCGGTGATGACCTGGCTCAGGAAGGGGGCCTCGTCGTCGTGATCAAACTGGACGATGTTCACCGAGTGGATCGGGGCGCCAACCGCCGCAACTCCGCGGTTGGTCAGCACCTGCACGTCATGGATGCCATGCGCGTTCAGCGCGGTCACGGCGCCGCGGGCGGTCGCGCCGAAGCCGATCACCACGGCACTGAGCCGGCGGCCGTAGTCACCCGTGGAGCCGGTGAGCGACAGCGCATGAAGCACCGAGCAGTAGCCGGCCAGCTCGTTGTTTTTGTGGAACACGTGCAGCCCGAAACCGCCGTCGCTCGCCCAGTGGTTCATCGCTTCGAAGGCGATGAGCGTGAGCTTCTTGTCGATGGCCAGCTGGGTGATGGCGCGGTCCTGGACACAGTGCGGCCAGCCCCAGAGGATCTGGCCGTCGCGCAGTCCCGCGAGGTCCTCCGGCTGCGGCTTGGGCAGGAGTACGACGTCGGCCTCCGCCAGCAGCGCTTCCTTCGTGGCCATTTTGCCCACGAGGGTTGCGAGCTGGTCATCCGAGACGCCGAAGCGCTCACCATAGCCCTGCTCCAGGATGATGCGCTGGCGCAGTTCCGGAGCGATCCGCTCGAAATGCAGGGGGTGGATGGGGAGGCGGCGTTCGTCCGGTTTCCGGGTGGATGCCAGTACGCCGAGGGCCAGGTGGCTCTGTTGGCCACTCACTTCTTTTTTGCGGCCTTGGACGTGATGTCCAGGGACGTGGCTGGCGCTCCGGCGGCCCGCTTGTCGGCGCGCTTTTCCTTGATGGACTTGCCGGCTTTTTTGGATGCTGCTTGACGCGGGGACTTGTCAGCCATGATTGCTCCTGTAGCGGAACCGAAGAGGTTCCTGACTTCTGACGATACACGGCTGGGCCTAACGGCCCCCGGGTGATGGCCGTATGGAGTGGGAGTCGACCCGCCGGCGCGCCAGCTGCTGTGGTGCGAAAAACGGTGGTGAGAAACATTGGAGCGGCTGACGGGAATCGGACCCGCGTATCAAGCTTGGGAAGCTAGCGCTCTACCATTGAGCTACAGCCGCATCGCCCCGTTTCGAGCGGGGCAGAACTCAGCTTAGCGCAGATGCGATCACGCGCCAGCAACCGTGACCACGCACTGGACCCGTGTCCGCCGGGATGGCCGCTACCGGCCGCGTCATCCAGTAACTCTTCAATAACGGCGCCGGCGGTGGCTAGGTCCGGGGCGGGCCGAGTGGCTACTCTGAACCCGTTAGCTGCGGTGTCATGGGGGTGGGGCGGGCTACCACCTGACCAGCCGCTAACTAAGGACTCCCATGGCATTTGCAGAGCACGAGGTGCTTATCCGGTGCGACGCAATGACCGTGTACGCGTTCCTGGTGGACGGAATGAACCTTCCCCTATGGCGCAAGGGCATCCGCAGCATCGGCCTGATGTCCGGTGCCGCCGGAACCAAGGGCGCTGTGTACCGGCAGACCACCACGGGCCGGTCAGGACGGACAATCCCCGCCGACTTCGAAATAACGCAGGCCAGGCCGGGCGCCGAGATCCAGTTCCGTGTGATCTCGGGACCGTCGCAGCCCACCGGCGGGTACTACCTCAGCAGCGAACCGGCCGGCACCCGGGTCAGGTTCGCCCTCGAATACCAGCCCAAAGGCCTCCTGGGCCTGATGAACACCGGCATCCAGCGCACCATCAAGGCTGAGGTGTCCCAGCTCGCCCGGCTCAAAGATGTCCTGGAAGTACGGACGGCCGCCTGAGGCTACTGTGCCAGCCGCTGGCCCGCCCAGCTTCCGGTGATGTTCGACGGCGACGCCAGGGTTCCGGTGCTCAGGTTCCAGTACTGCACCACGTCATTGGCCCGGCGCAGCGCCACCCCCGTGGAGTTCAGGGCTGTCACGTCGCGCAACGGACGGATCCCGGTGACATCAGTCCAGCCGGTGGCGACGGTGAGCCGTGCTTCGGCGCGTGGCGCCGGAGCACCAGCTCCGCGGTAAAGCTGCACACCGCCGTCGGACCTAATGGCCAGGAGATCCTGGAAACCGTCGGCGTCATAATCCACCATGCTCAGCTTCCTGGCCGCCACGCCGGACGCCATGAGGGTGCGTGAGGACATGTCGACCAGGCCCACGTTCGGGTAGAGGTAGAGGTTGCCGGCAGTATCCAGGGCGACCAGTTGGGGAAGCCGGTTGTTGGCGCACCAGCCGCCGACGGACAGCGTCAGGGTTTCCCAACCGCCACTGCCCAGGGTGACCGACGCCTGGAACCCGCCGGTGGCGATACCTCGGTGCAGGGTCAGCCGGCCGTCGTTCCACTGCGTCAGGAGGTCATAGGCGCCGTCGCGGTCCCAGTCCGTGGTGAACACTTCCTTGGCCGTTCCGAAGCCGGAGCCGATGACCTTGGCAGCACCAAAGGTCCTGTTCCCTGTGGAGGGGCGGTTGATGAGCTGGCCTGAGGCGTTGATGGTCACCAGATCAGCGGCACTGTTGATCGCCGCGCTGCTCAAATCCAGGGTGGGCGGCATGTGTTTGACGGCCGGATCGCACACGGTTGGCGTTGGGGCGGGGAAAGCGCCCCCGCCGGCGGAGCTGCCTCCGGGGGAGGTGACGGTGCCGGCGGGCAGGGTGGTGTAGCCGAAGAAGTTCACCACACCCCAGATGGTGTACAGGCTGTTCGTGTAGGAGATCCCGGCGCCCATGACGTTGAACCGCGGATCGAGCAGCATGGCGTTGTGGCCGGGCGAGGTTTTCCACCACTCCACCAGCTGCGCCGCGTTGCGGTCCGTGCGGATGGCAATGACCTCACCGGCGCTGGTCGGGTTCAGGGCGCGGGGGTCGGTCCAGAAGCTGGCGCGGTGCTCAATGACGTCGCGGGATGCGATGCTGTCGGACCATTCCTGCGCCATGCCGGCCACGGTGGGGTGGTACTTGACCGGGGCCAGGCTGTTGGCCGCCCTGTAATTGTTGATTTCGTTGAAAACCGTGAGGATGGCGGCCGTGTTGCTGTCCGGCACCAGGGCCTCGGTGCCAAGGGATTCGGTAGTGAGGGATTCCGTTGCGGGGGCTGGAGCGGTGGGAGCCGCGGTCTTGTTGTGGGCCAGTTCGGTTTCGGGGGCCCAGAGGGGTGGCAGGGAGGGCGGCTCGGGCGCGATTGGTTCGGACGTGGTGGTCTCGGGTGCAGCCACCGTCGTCGCCGGCGGCGCCGCTGCGGTCCCTGACGTGCCTTCTCCGGCGGGTGACGCCGGAGTGATAACCGGTTCCACGGCTGGGGCGAGCGGGGAACCGGTACCGGTATCCGCGTCGGCCCCGCCGCCGTCGTCCGCTGTTCCCGACGGTCCCAACGTGACCGTGCGCGGTCCAAAGGCACCTGCCTGGACTGACAGCGCATTCGCTGGCGGGCCGGAATACATGCCGGCGGCCGGGGACACGAGTGCGAGCACGCACAACATCGCCACAACGGCGGGCGCCGCAAATTTATTCAAAACCAACCCCAGATCAGTTCAGTTGTACCAACCGGGAGACCATCCGGCGGCTGACATACTGAGGCAACATTAGCCCCACTAGGTGACAGCAACAACGAAAAAGTGTGCGCTGTGGACAACGCATAGTAATTTGGGACGGTGCTGATCTCTGACCGCGACATTCGTGCCGAACTAGACACCCAACGGATCGTCCTCGAACCGTACGATCCCGCGATGGTCCAGCCATCCTCGGTGGACGTGCGGATCGACCGGTTCTTCCGACTTTTCGACAACCATAAGTACGCGCACATCGACCCCGCCGAAGAGCAGCCCGAGCTGACGCGGCTTGTGGAGGTGGAGAGCGGTGAGCCGTTCATCCTGCACCCCGGCGAGTTTGTCCTGGGTTCCACCTACGAGGCCGTCACGTTGCCGGACGACATCGCTGCGCGGTTGGAAGGCAAGTCCTCCCTGGGCCGTCTGGGCCTGCTGACGCACTCCACGGCCGGGTTCATTGATCCGGGATTTTCCGGCCACGTCACGCTGGAGCTGTCCAACATGGCCACGCTGCCCATCAAGCTGTGGCCCGGTATGAAGATCGGCCAGCTGTGCTTCTTCCGGCTGACCTCTGCTGCTGAGTTCCCGTACGGCTCCGGCGAATACGGCAACCGCTACCAGGGCCAGCGCGGGCCGACAGCCAGCCGCAGCCACCTGAACTTCCACCGCACCGAGGTCTGAGCCTTTTCCTTCGAGGGGTGAGGTCTCGGCTCTAACCGTCCGTCTTGGCGCCGAGATCTAACCTCTCGGTGCGGCAGCTTGGGAACCACTACTCCTCCACTCTGTGGATAACCGGGTTGGGGCAGCCCGGCTGTGCCAACAATGGGTCATGCGGCAGCCCTCACCTCTTCCGGACCACCTCGCTGGACGTTCCTTTACCCTTCATGAGCAGGTCCACGCCGGCGTCCCCGCTGCGCGTGCATGGCGGAGTGATCTCCGCGTGGCAAGCCGCGGAGTACGGGTTCCCTGGGGTGCGTCGCAGCCTCTTCACCACACCTGCGCATTGCTGGCCACACTTTCTCCCGGTCTCGTCTGCTGTCTGGCCACCGCGGCGCTGCTGTGGGGCTGCCCGCTGCCATTGGCACTTCAGAACGAACTGAAATTCCACTTGGCGAAGATCGGCGGAGGCGCCCGGCCGGTGCGCAAGGGGGTATCCGGTCACCGGCTGGCCCTTCGCAGCCAGGATGTGGGGGAACTCGACGGCGTCCCGGTCACCTGCCCTGCGCGGACGTGGCTGGACTTGGCCGCGGTCCTGGACTTGGAGGATTTGGTGGCGGCGGCGGACTACTTCATCTGCAGCCAATCGAGGAGCTTCGGACCTAAGAAGGACGCGCTGTGTTCACTCGGGGACCTTCTCAAGCAGGTCCACTCCACTCCGGGCGCCCGCGGTATCCGGAAAGCCAGGCAGGCTCTGGAACTGTGCCGGGTCGGGGCCGATTCCGCGCCGGAGACCCGGCTGCGGCTGGCCATCGGGAGGCTCGGACTGCCGGAACCCGCGCTGAGGTACGTGGTGCAGGACGCTACTGGGTGGGAACTTGCCTGGCCAGACGTGGCGTTTCCGGACTTCAAGGTGGCCGTTAATTACGATGGCCGGCATCACTTGGAAGAACGCCAGCGTGAGTCAGACATCCGGCGGGACGAGTCCATCGCGGCCATCGGCTGGGCATCGGTGACCGTCACAGCCGGGCATGTACGCCAGTGGGGCTTCGATGGGTGCGCCCACCGCGTACTGGACTCCCTTGCTCGGGCGGGATGGCGGATCGAGGGGTGAGGTCTCGGCGCCAACGGTCCGTTATAGCGCCGAGATCTCACGTCTCGGTGCGGGGAGCGTGGTGGCCTACGCCTTCGCGGCCAACCGGACAGGCCCGCCGAACGCCTTGACCATCGGCTCCACGTAACGCGCTGCCAACGGCCCCAGAATGGCCATGATCAGCACGTAAGCCGTGGCCAGGGCTGCGAGCTCGTCCGGGACCACGCCGGACGCCACTGCCAGGCCGGCGATGACGATGGAAAACTCGCCGCGGGCAATCAGTGCCGCACCTGCACGGAAGCGGCCGGGACGGGCAATGCCAGCGCGCTTGGCGGCCCAGATGCCGGTGAGCATTTTGGTCGCGGCGGTGACAACGGCCAGAACCAGCGCCCAGCCGAGCACCGGCGGGATCGAGGAAGGATCCGTGTTAAGGCCGAAGGCGACAAAGAAAAGCGCCGCGAACAGATCCCTCAAGGGCTCCAGGATCCGGGTGGCGCTGTGGGCCGTGGCGCCCGAAATGGCGATGCCGAGCATGAACGCCCCTACGGCTGCCGAAACCTGCATGGCCGAGGCCACGCCCGCCACCAGCAGTGCGGCACCGAGCAGGTTGAGTAGGAACACTTCGGAGTTTTCGCTGTGCACCGCTTTTGATACACGGTGGCCGTGCCGCAGCGCCACCATTAACACGACGGTGACCACCGCCAGGGAGATTGCTACCGTGGTGAGCCCGCCCAGGAAGCTCACGCCCGCGAGGGTGGCGGTGAGGATGGGCAGGTACACGGCCATGGCCAGGTCCTCGAATACCAGGATGGACAGCACCACGGGGGTCTCGCGGTTACCGATCCGGCCCAGGTCCGTGATGACCTTGGCGGCGATCCCTGAGGACGATATGTACGTGACACCGCCCATAACCATGGCGCCCACCGTTCCCCAGCCCAGCAGGAAAGCCAGCGCCGCACCCGGCAGGAAATTCAAGACCAGGTCAAGAACACCGGCCTGCCAGGACCTGCGCAGACCGGTGAAAAGCTCGGCAGCCGTATATTCCAATCCGAGCATAAGCAGCAGCAGGATCACGCCGATTTCGCCGGAGAGATGTGCGAATTCCTGCATACCTTCGAGCTTGACCACGCCGCCTGCGCCGAAGGCGAGTCCGCCAACGAGGTAGAGCGGGATGGGTGACATTCCGAGCCGTCCGGCCAGCCTGGCCAGGAGGCCAAGGCAGAACACAATGGCCCCCAGTTCAATGAGGGTCAGGGCCAGCGGGTCCATGACGCTCAGCCGTTGCGCAGGATATCGGCCGCCGAATCGAGGCCTTCTTGCGTTCCAACTGCAACGAGGAGGTCGCCGGAGTGAAGCACGACGTCGGGTCCCGGCGACGGGAGCACTTCGCCTTCACGCATGATCGCCACGATCGACACTCCGCAGCGGGTGCGGATGCAGGCCTTCCCCATGGGCTGGTTCTGGAACGGGGATTCCGGCGCGATGGAGAACTGCCGGGTCACGATGCCCGGGATTTCCCGGTGCTCTTCAGTCAGCTTCATGGCAAGGTGCTGCCCGCCCAGGAGGTTACCCAGGGTGGCGGCCTCATCGCCGGTCAGGGGAATCGACGCCTGGCAGGTGTCGGGATCGTCCCAAGTGGAAACGATGAGTTCCATCGTGCCCTCGCGCAGCTCCACGACGCCGATGCGGCGGCCGGAAGTCGTCATGAAGTCCTTCCGCCGGCCCAGGCCGGGGAGGTCAGTCTCGTCCACGTTCATACCACCAGCCTAGTCTTTGCAGGCCGGTTTCGGGCGGGTGTGCGCAAGGCGGCGCGAGCGGACAGTTGCGGCCCTCGGCGCACACACACGCAGCGCTGCCAGTTCGCGCTTCAAGGGTGTGGGGCCTAAGCGGCCGTTCGCGCTAGGAGGCTGGAACCACGGCGATGGCGGTCTTGTCCGGTGACTTCACCGGCAGCAGGACCAGCAGCCCGGCGAGCAGCACCACCATGATGCCCAGGATCCCCCACCGCTGGGCCTCGCCGGGCGCAACCAGCGGCGTGGCCAGGGCGATGCACAGGGTGAACAGCGCCGGGGCCAGGAAACTGACGGCACGGCCGGTGGTGGCGTAGAGGCCAAACAGTTCGCCGGACTCGCCGTGCGGCGCCAGCCGGGCCAGGTAAGCCCGCGATGAGGACTGGGCAGGCCCCACAAACAGGCACAGGAACAGCCCGAAGACCCAGAAGGTGGTGCTGCCGGCCCACGCCGTGCCAAAGAAGATGTAGCTTTCGTTGCCGAGGACCAGGATCATGGTCCCGGCGACCAGCAGCCCCACCAAGGAACCCATGATCACGGCCTTGGGCCCCACCCGATCGTCCAGGAACCCGCCGATGATGGCGCCCACGGCAGCCACCACATTGCCGAAGATGGCAAAGAAGATGACCTGGGACAATTCGAAGCCAAACGTGCCGGCCGCGATGATCCCGCCGAAGGTGAACACGGCCGCGAGGCCGTCCCGGAACACTGCGCTGGCCAGGAGGAAGTAAATGGTGTGCGGGCTGGTGGCGTAGATGGCCTTGATCCGGCGGATCAGCAGGCGGTAGGAGGCCAGGAAACCCAGCGGTTGGGCCCGCTCCGGCCGCGGCAGCTCCGGGACGGCGAACAGCACCGGCAGAGCAAAGATGAAGAACCACAGGGCGGAGAACACGGCCACCAGCCGGATGTTCAGGCTGTCCTCGGTGGAGGCGCCGAACCAGTCGAAGCTCGGCTGCACAAACAGCTGCAGCACAATCAGCAGGGCCACGATGCCGCCCAGGTAGCCCATGCCCCAGCCGAATCCGCTGACCTTGCCGATGTTTTTCGGGGTGGAGATCTGGGCCAGCATGGCGTTGTAGTTGACGCCGGCGAACTCAAAGAACACATTCGCCAGCGCGATCAGGGAAACGCCCAGCAGCAGGAACTCCGGCCGCGGGAACACAAAGAAGCACAGGCCCGTCAGGATGGCGACGGCGGCCGTGTTGACCCCCAGCCACAGCTTGCGGCGCCCGCCGTTGTCCGAGCGCTGCCCGGTCACCGGAGCGAGCAGCGCGATGGCGATCCCCGCAATGGCCAGCGCACCGCCAAGAACGGCCGAAGCCTGATCTTTGCCGCCGAAGGCATTGGAGGTGAGGTAGACGGTGAAAACGAAGGTGGTCATGATCGCGTTGAAGGCCGCAGATCCCCAGTCCCAGGCGGCCCAGGCGAGGACTCGGCCCTTGCCCGTGGCCTGGGTTCCGGACGCGAGTTCCGATGACGGCTGCATGGCCTCAGGAGCGCTGGCGGTGTTCATAGGCTGAATCGTATCCGCCCCCTGGCGAACATCGCGGAGATGGTACGCCGGACACCGGGGAAATTCCAGGGACCCACGGTCCGGGGCGGGAAAAGTGTCAGTGGTGCCTTGATAAACTGTGGCCACCGAACCTGACGAATGACCGCCTGCCCTAACTTTTTGACAATCGAATCCCTGACGTTGCGGAGATACCAGTGATCACAGTCCTTGCCGTGCACTTTGCGGTTGCTGCCGTGGCGCCGTTTCTCTTCAGGGCATGGGGCCGCAACGCTTTTTATTCGCTGGCCGCTGTTCCTGCCGTTTCGTTTGGCTGGCTGCTGTTCCAGCACGGCGCCGTGTACTCGGACGCCGGCGCGGTCTCGGAAGTCTTCCCGTGGATCCCCGGGCTGGATCTTGAATTCGCCTTCCGGCTCGATCCCCTTGCCTGGGTGATGTCGCTCCTTATCCTGGGCATCGGCGCCTTGGTGCTCGTCTATTGCGCGCGATACTTCAGCCTCAAGGACCAGGACCTCGGAAGCTTCGGCGCCCAGTTCCTCGCCTTCGCGGGAGTGATGTTCGGCCTGGTGATCGCTGACGGTCTTCTTCTGATGTTCATTTTCTGGGAACTCACCACCATCCTGTCCTACCTGCTGATCGGCTTCGCCCGCACCAGGCTGGCGGCCCGCCGTTCTGCGCTGCAAGCTTTGATGGCAACCACAGCGGGCGGGCTGGCCATGCTGGTGGGCCTGATTATGCTGGGCCACAGTGCCGGCACGTACCGGATCTCGGCGATCCTGGCTCAGGCTCCCACGCTGATAAGCGGACCTTCCGGCGCAATCGTTGCCGCCGCCGTCGTACTTATCCTGGCGGGCGCCATCAGCAAGTCCGCGCTGGTTCCTTTCCACTTCTGGCTTCCGGGAGCCATGGCGGCCCCCACTCCGGTGAGCGCGTACCTCCACGCCGCGGCTATGGTGAAGGCCGGGATCTACCTGGTGGCGCGGCTTGCTCCGGGATTTTCCGACACCGCCTACTGGCAGTCCATTGTGCTGGGCCTGGGCCTGGCCACCATGCTGGTTGGCGGCTACCGGGCGCTCCGGCAGACCGACATCAAACTCATCCTGGCCTACGGCACCGTCAGCCAGCTGGGTTTCCTGACCATGGTTGTGGGGCTGGGCACGCCGGACGCGGCCCTCGCCGGCCTCGCGATGCTCCTCGCCCACGGATTGTTCAAGGCCACCCTGTTCCTGGTGGTGGGCATCATCGACCACCAGGCCGGTACCCGCGATGTGCGCCAGCTTTCCGGCGTGTTCCGGCAGTCCCGGGCGCTCGGAATTGTGGCCGGCATCGGTGCCGCCTCGATGGCCGGCGTCCCGCTGCTCGCCGGATTTGTGGCCAAGGAATCAGTCCTGGAAGCCTTTGTCCACCACGCTTCCGGCGGCGAGGCCTGGAGCATGGTGGTGCTCGTGGGCATCGTCCTCGGGTCCATTCTCACGTTCGCCTACAGCGCACGCTTTATGTGGGGAGCGTTCGCGGTGAAGCCCGGGATTGAGCGGACAACGTTCAAGGCGGTCAAGCCTTCCTTCCTGGCAGCCCCGGCCGTCCTCAGCGTCCTCAGCATCGTCTACGGCCTCTGGCCGGCGGCGGTGGACGCCTGGGTCCAGCCCTACGCCGCGCTGTTCGCCTCCACCGCGTCCGACGCCGGCACACCGGCCGAGCAGGCCGGCCACCTTGCGCTGTGGCACGGTTTCACCTCCGCCCTGGGACTGACCGCCCTCACGTTTGCCCTGGGCCTGGCGATGTACTTCGGACGGAACCTTGTGGCCCGCGCGCAGTCCCGCGTTCCCGGCTGGATCGACGGCGACCGCATGTACCAGCTCACCATCGGCGCCCTGGACGACACCGCGGTCTGGATTACGGGCCGCACGCAGCGTGGTTCCCTGTACTTCTACCTCGCCGTGATCCTCACGATGGCGTTTGCGCTGCCGCTGGCCGCCATGGTGCTGGCGGGCAAGCCGCTGCCGGGCAACCTGTACTTCATCGATCCCTACTCGCCGCTGCAGCCCGTGGTCGGGGCGGGAATTGTGATCGGCGCGCTGGCCGCGGTCAAGGCCAACAAAAGGTTCCTCGCCGTGCTGATGGTGTCCGTGACCGGATACGGGATCGCCCTGATGTTCGCGCTCCAGGGCGCACCGGACCTGGCCCTCACGCAGATGCTTGTGGAAACCATCATCCTGGTGGCCTTTGTCCTGGCCATGCGCAGCCTGCCCGCCGAACTCCGTGACCGCACCGGCGGCAAGTACCGGGTGATCCGAGTGATCATCGGGGCGGCTTTCGGAGTCACCATGGTCTTCGCCGCCATCCAAGCCATGGGCGCCCGGGTGGCCGTGCCCGTGTCCCTGGAATTCCCCCGGCTCGCCTATGAAGGCGGCGGCGGGCTGAACATCGTCAACGTGACCCTGGTGGACATCCGCGCCTGGGACACCTTCGGTGAAATATCCGTCCTTGCCCTGGCCGCCACAGGTGTTGCCAGCCTCATCTTCGTCCGCGGCCGCGGCGACCGGAGCAGGGTCTCTGAAACCATTGCCGAGGGCAGTGTAGGCCGCCAGGTTGCGGTGGATCCCGGGTCGCGGGAGGCAGCGGCGCTGGCCATCAGCCGCAAATTCGCAGCCTCCGCCCGGGATGCCTGGATCGTGGCAGGGCGGACCCTGGCACCGGAACGGCGCTCCATCATCTTTGAAGTGGTCACGCGGCTGATCTACCACTCCCTGATCATCTTCTCGCTCTACCTCCTCCTGGCCGGCCACAACCTCCCCGGCGGCGGCTTCGCTGGCGGCCTGACTGCCGGGCTTGCCCTGGCCATCCGCTACCTGGCCGGCGGCCGGTTCGAACTGCGCGAGGCCACGCCCGTCGGCGCCGGAACGCTGCTGGGGATCGGGCTCGCCACTGCGGCGGCATCCGGTGTGGTGCCGCTGCTGCTCGGCGGCCAGGTATTCCAGACCGCCATCATCGAACTCTGGCTTCCGGTGTTCGGGGACATCAAGTTCGTTACGTCCACCATCTTCGACATCGGCGTCTACATTGTGGTGATCGGCCTGGTGCTGGACGTGCTGCGCAGCCTGGGCTCCGAGATCGACGAACACTTTGAAGAGCAGAGAACGGCGCCCGCCGAGGACGCGCCAAGCGACGACGCTCCTGCCGCTGCCGGGGTGCAGGCGGACGTGCAGGCGGACGTGCACGCCAAGGAACCCGTGGGCGTCCACGCCGAAACCACCGCGAAGGGCCAAGGATGAGCGTCAACCTGACCCTGCTGACCGTGATGGGTGCCCTGTATGCGTGCGGCATCTACCTAATCCTGGAACGCAGCCTCACCCGGGTGCTGCTCGGGCTGATGCTGCTGGCCAACGCCACCAACCTGCTGATCCTGGCCACCGGCGGCTATGCCGGCCTGGCGCCGCTGTACAACAAGGACACCGGCGCGCAGGAATACGCGGACCCGCTTCCGCAGGCCCTGATCCTCACGTCGATCGTGATCTCCTTCGCCGTGACGGCTTTTATGCTCGGCATCATCTACCGCACGTGGGTCCTGGCGCGCCAGGATGAGATCCAGGACGACGTCGAGGACCTCCGCGTCGCCGAGACGCCTAGGTTCGACGCCGAGGACGATGCCCCGATTCCGGCCGAGACTTCCGAGTTTCCCCTGACGATGCTTGGCAGCGACGGGAGCTCCGTCTCGGACCACGCCTCGACGTCGGACGGCCCGGATGAGGCCGGTTCCGTCACGGCCGGTGCCAAGGAGATTCCTGCCGCGGATGCCGCCGCTGAAGAGCAACCCGGCTCGCGGAACGTAACCCCTGGTCCCGAAGGAGGTGTGAAGTGAACATCGCAAGCTTTGCCCCGCTCGCCGTCGTACTTCCCATCCTCGGTGCCGCCCTGGCCTTCCTGCTGATCCGGCACTCCAGCGCCCAGCGCGCAGTGAGCATCGCCGTGCTGTCCCTGACGCTCCTGCTGGAGTGCCTGCTGCTGGCCTCCGTGTGGGACGGCGGAACCGCCGCCGTGAACATCGGTGGCTGGCTGCCGCCGTGGGGCATCACGATGGTGGTGGACCAGTTCTCGTCCCTCATGCTCGTGGTGTCCTCCGCTATCAGCCTCGCGGTGCTGGTCTACGCCACCGGGCAGGGCATGGCCGACGGCGACCAGGACGCACCGGTGTCGATCTTCCACCCCACCTACCTGATCCTGGTGGCCGGCGTGTCCAACGCGTTCCTGTCCGGGGACCTGTTCAACCTGTACGTCGGCTTCGAGATCCTGCTTACGGCAAGCTACGTACTGATGACACTTGGCGGAACCGGCCCCCGCATCCGCGCTGGCGTCACCTACGTGGTGGTTTCCGTGGTGTCTTCGGTGCTGTTCCTGATCTCCATCGCCATGGTCTACGGCGCCACCGGAACCGTGAACATGGCCGACCTCGCCATCAAGCTCGCGGACCTGGACGAGGGAACCCAGACCCTGCTGCACGTGATGCTGCTGGTGGCCTTCGGCATCAAGGCGGCCGTGTTCCCGCTCTCGTTCTGGCTGCCCGACTCCTACCCCACGGCGCCGGCGCCGGTCACTGCCGTGTTCGCCGGACTGCTGACCAAAGTCGGCGTGTACGCAATGGTGCGCACTGAAACCCTGCTCTTCCCCGGGGACAGCCTGAACACTCCGCTGATGGTGGCGGCGCTGCTGACCATGGTGGTGGGAATCCTTGGCGCCCTGGCCCAGAGCGACATCAAACGTCTGTTGTCCTTCACCCTGGTGAGCCACATCGGCTACATGGTGTTCGGCCTGGCCATGTCCTCGGTGGCCGGGCTGGGCGCCGCCGTGTTCTACGTGGCCCACCACATCACCATCCAGACGAGCCTCTTCCTGGTCACGGGCCTGATCGAACGCCGCGGCGGCAGCTCCTCCGTGGACCGGCTGGCAGGTCTGGCCAAGCTGTCACCCATCCTGGCCCTGCTCTTCTTTATCCCCGCCATGAACTTGGCCGGAATCCCGCCGTTCTCCGGGTTCCTGGGCAAGGTGGGGCTCATCCAGGCGGGCATCGAACTGGGCACGCCCCTGGCCTACACCCTGGTGATCGGCGGCGTGGTCACCAGCCTCCTGACTTTGCTGGCCGTTGCGAGGGTCTGGAACCGCGCGTTCTGGCGCAAGCCCTCGGACGCTGAGCACCCGGACCCGGTCCTGCTGGCCGAGCTTAAGGACTCTGATACCGGCAGCCGGGCCGGCCGCAAGAACGTCACGCTGCTGCCCCGAACCATGGTGGGCTCAACCTTGGGCCTGGTGATCCTGGGCGTGTCACTCACGGTCTTCGCGGGCCCGCTGTTCACCGTCTCGGACCAGGCCGCCCACGAAATGCTGGACAGGTCCGCCTACATCCAGGCCGTACTGGGCGAGGACACGCAAGTTCCCCCGCTGGCCCTGAAAGACGGAGGGGGCAAATGAGCCGCCGCCGGATTTCCCTGCGCCAGGAACTGCCCCTGCTGGTATGGCTGGTGATTGTCTGGGCTGCCCTGTGGCAGGACTTCAGCCCCGGCAACCTGCTCTTCGGCGCGTTGCTGGCCGTGCTCGTGGCCCGGATGTTCTACCTGCCGCCGGTGGAACTCAGCGGCCGCTTCAACATTCTGCACGCCGTGCCATTTGCCCTGCGTTTCCTGGGCAGGGTGGCGGCTGCCAGCATCGAGGTCATGTATCTGGCGGCTGTCCGCGGCCCGAAGGTGATCAACGCCGTCGTCGCAGTCCCGTTGCGAAGCCATCAGGACCTGATGGTCACCGCCACCGGGCACGTGATTTCGCTGATCCCGGGCTCCCTGGTGGTGGAAGTGGACCGGTCAACGTCCACCCTGTACCTCCACGCGCTCAACGTCAGCAGCCCGGATGAGGTGGAGAACCTGCGCAAGGAAGTCCGCTCCATCGAAGCGGGCCTGATCAGGATCATGGGCACCCGCGAAGAACTCGAAGCAATCCGGCAGGAGGCCGCAGCATGATGCAGACCGTCCTGGCTGTCACGGCAGTCATTCTTTCGCTGGCAGCGGCAGGCGCCATCATCAGGATCTCCCGCGGCCCGTCGCTGCTGGACAGGGTCCTGGCCTCCGACGTCCTGCTCGCGATCCTCGGCGCTGCCCTGTGCATCGATATGGCCGTCAACCGGCACCTGAACAACCTGATGCTGCTGGTGGCGCTGTCCGTGGCTGGCTTCATCGGTTCGGTGACCGTTGCGCGCTTCGTGGCCGACCGGCGGGAGCAAGCCAATGAGTCCTGAGGCCAGCGTGGTTGATAACGTCATCGATACTGTGTCGGCGGTGTTCCTGGTGGTGGGTGCCCTTATGTCGCTCGCCGCCGCCGTGGGCCTGCTCCGCTTCCCGGATCTGCTGAGCCGGATGCACGCGGCCACCAAGCCCCAGGTGCTGGGCCTGTTCCTGCTCCTGGCGGCCATCGGCCTGCAGCTGCGCACCTGGTGGGTGTGGCCGGTGCTGCTGGTGGCCTGGATTTTCCAGCTGCTGACCGTGCCGGTTTCCGCCCATATGGTGGGCCGCGCCGGTTACCGGACCAAACACCTGCACCGCGAGCTGCTCAGCTCCGATGAACTCGAAGCCGTGGTTCAGAAGGCGGCGCAGTCCGCCCGGGATGAGTCATCCCGGGATGACGAGTCCGATGGCGGCCGGCGGGACTGAGCGTCACGCGCAGCCCCCAGCGTCCCGTGTAGGTTTTTTGTCCAGATAATCGTATATCTCGGCCGGTTCGGGCCGATTATCTGGACGAAAACTCCGGGGTGGTGATGCGGCTAGACGATGTCCTGGGACTTGGCGAAGCGGGTGATGGCCCGCTGCGTGCCACGGTTGGCGAGCACCTGGATGATAGTGCTGACCGAGGCCGAAATGAGCGCGAACGTCAGCGCCGAGCGAAGGCTCGTGGGGGTGTCTTCATCCCTGCCGGTCGGGGGCTTCCGGCCGGTGGACTTTTCCCATACGGTATTGACCATCTTGGTGCCGACGAATCCGGCGCCGAGGCTGATTGCAGTGCCGAGCAGCTTGATGAACAGGTTCATTCGTTGAACTCCTTGTGAGCGGATCCGGGACTGCCTTAGCCTAACCCGGCCGCATCGACTCCAGAATCTCCCGCAAGGCCTCCACCACGAGATCATGGTCCTGCTGCTGGGGCAGGCCCGAGACCGTCACTGTGGCCACTGCACCCACGCCGGTGACGTAGACCGGGAAGCAGCCGCCATGCGGGGCGTAGGTGGACTCATCGAACCAGCCGTGGTCCTCGATCCGGCCGCCGTGCAGCCGGCCGCGGAGGCCCACCAACAACGACGGGATCTCATACCTGGCGGCGGTGCGCTGCTTCGCCCGGATCCAGCGCTCGTTGTCCGGGGTGGCGCCGTCCAGGGCCACGTGGAAAAGGACCTGGTCACCCTTGGTGATGTCGATCGCGATGGGCAGCTTTCGGCTCTTGCCCAACTCCACCAGGAGCAGCCCGAGGTTGAGGGAGTCGTCCTTGCTGAAATGCGGAAACTGCAGCTCGTTGATCTCGGCTTCGATCCGAGCAATCAGGGCCTCAAGCAGCCCCGCCGGCTGGGGCACCGTCGAATCGGGATTGAACGCAGTCACAGTCGGATTGTTGGCAGTCATGGCCCACAATCTACCCCGCCCGCGGTGTAAACTGGATCACGCCCATCAGGGCAGATTTATTACGACAGGGGAGCGCCGCCGTCGGACATCACTGGCATTGCCAGGGAACCGCAGGTGGGCGCTGAGAGTGCGGACAGCCGCAGACCCTCGAACCTGATCCGGTTAGTACCGGCGCAAGGGAGTCGAGTTCTCGAAGTGTCCGGAAACGGCGGCAGCGCCGCACGCCGGGGCACTTTCCCCTCCTGTTCCTCAGGAGGACCGAATGACAACTGCAGCATTCAAAAAGACCGGCAACACCTGGCGCGTTGTGGACATCGTGGTGGCGGCGCTCATCGCCATCACCGGCGGCGTGATCTTCTGGGCCTGGTCCCAGGGCGCCGGCATCGTCTCCGCCCCCATGAACGCCGTTTACCCCCCGCTGACCGGCCTGATCGCCGGCGGCTGGATGATCCCGGCAGTGCTGGGGATGCTCATCATCCGCAAACCCGGCGCGGCGCTCTTCTGCGAAGCGGTGGCCGCCACCGGCGAACTCATCATGGGCTCGCAGTACGGCGCCACGGTGCTGATCTCCGGACTCCTCCAGGGCCTGGGCGCCGAACTGGTGTTCTTCCTGCTGGTGTACGGCAACTTCCGGTTCAAGTCCTTCCTGCACCAGAAGTACAACCTCATCGCCGCACTGCTGGCCGGTGCCGGGGCGGGCCTGTTCTGCGGCCTCAATGACTCCTTCCTGCCGTGGGGCTGGAACATCGCCTACGAGCCCGGCGACAAGCTCGCGTACATCGTGTTCTGCACCATCTCCGGCGCGGTCATTGCGGGTGCGCTGTCCTGGATCGCCACCCGCGGCCTGGCCAAGACCGGCGTGCTGAGCTCGTTCGCGTCCCGGAAGGCAGCGTCGGAGCCCGTCTTCAACTGATGACCGCTTCCGACGCCGGCGCCTCCGCAGTGCGCCCCGCCGCGGTATCCGCCCGTGGCTGGGGCTGGCGGCATTCCGGACGTTCCGCGCCCGCCGTCCACGGGCTCGACCTCGACATCGCTCCCGGCGAGCGGGTGCTGCTGCTGGGCCCGTCGGGCGCGGGCAAGTCAACGCTGCTGCACGCGCTCGCGGGGGTGCTTGGGGATGAAGGGGACGACGCCGATGAGACCGGTTCGCTGCTGATCGACGGTGTGGTGCCTCGCGGGCAGCGCGGCCGCTCCGGCCTGATGCAGCAGGACCCCGAAACGCAGGTGGTCCTCTCCCGCTTGGGTGACGACGTCGCCTTCGGCGCCGAGAACCTCGCCGTGCCGCGGGACGAGATCTGGCGGCGCGTCCACGAGGCGCTCGACGACGTCGGGCTGCGAAGTGCCGGGGGCGGCGGTTTGAACGCCGACGGCGGCGCTGGTGCCGGCGGGCTCCCGCTGGACCACCCGACGTCGGCCCTGTCCGGCGGGCAGAAGCAGCGCCTGGCGCTGGCCGGGATCCTCGCAATGCGGCCCGGGCTGATCCTGCTGGATGAGCCCACCGCAAACCTCGATCCCGCCGGCGTGCTGGAAGTCCGCGACGCCGTGGGCCGCTGCCTGGACAAAACCGGAGCCACACTCGTTGTGGTGGAACACCGCGTGTCCGTCTGGAAGGACCTGGTGGACCGGATTGTGGTGCTCCAGCCGGGCTCGGTTGCGGGCTCCGCTGGAAGTTCCGCCGCCACGTCCGCAGTCCTGCTGGACGGGCCGCCGGACCAGGTGCTTGCGGAGGCACGGGACATGCTGATCGGCGCGGGCGTCTGGGTGCCGGGCTATGTTCCGGCAACCCGTCGCCGCGTGTCCGCAGGCTCCGGTGACCTGCTGCTGGCTGCCGAGGACCTGGCCGTCTCCCGCGAGCGTCCGAGGCGCCGCGGCTTCCGGACCATCCCGCCCGTGCCGGTGCAGCAGGGCATTACCGCCCAGGTCCGTTCCGGCCAGGCACTCACCGTCACGGGGCCCAACGGCGCCGGCAAGTCAACGTTTGCGCTGACGCTCGCCGGGCTTCTGGCGCCGGTGGCGGGGAAGGTGTCCGCCGCCGTCGAGCTTTCCGAGGGGGCCGGGATCGATCCCTTCAAATGGAAAGCCAACCAGCTGATTTCTCGCATCGGAACCGTGTTCCAGGAGCCCGAGCACCAGTTCGTCACCGGCCGCGTGCTGGACGAACTGATGTTCGGCCCGCGGCATCTGGGCCATGGCGAGGAGCGGGTTGATGAACTGCTGGAACGGCTGCGCCTGACGCACCTGGTGGACGCCAATCCGTACACACTGTCCGGCGGCGAAAAGCGGCGCCTCTCGGTGGCCACTGTCCTCGCGGCCCACCCTCGTGTGCTGGTCCTCGACGAGCCGACCTTCGGCCAGGATGCCAACACCTGGGCCGAGCTCGCATCGTTCCTCTCAGAATTGCTCGACGCCGGGACCTCCGTGGTTTCCGTGACCCACGACCAGGAATTCAGCGCCGTTCTGGGCGGGGCTGAACTGCGGCTTGGCCCGGCCTCGCGCGGCGGCGCCCGCCAGGAAGCAGGTGCGGCATGAGGGGTGCCCTGACCCTCCGCGACAACCACGCGCTGCTGACGCGCGCCAACCCGCTGGCCAAGTTCGCCGTCGTCTTCTTCATCACCCTGGTGCTGGCGCTCTCCATCGACTGGGTGTCTGCCACCACCGCGCTCGTGGCGGAACTGGCACTCTTTCCGCTGGCCGGCCTCACCCTTCGCCTGCTGTGGCAACGGGGCTGGCCGCTCATCATCGCGGCAGCCCTGGGCGGCTGGAGCACGGCGATCGTCGCGGCGGACAGCGGCGCTGTACTGCTCGACGTCGGGATCTGGTCCATCAGCGAAGGTTCCCTGCAGCTGGGAATCGGTTTTATGCTGCGCGGCCTCGCGATAGCCCTGCCGGCGATCCTGCTCATGACCTGCACAGATCCGACCGACCTCGCCGATGCACTGGCCCAGAAGGCCCGGCTGCCGCACCGTTTTGTCCTTGGCACGCTGGCCGCGATGCGGCTGGTAGGGCTCATGGCCGAGGAATGGCAGACCATCGGCATGGCGCGGCGGGCCCGCGGCGTGGGCTCGCAGGGCAGCCCGCTGCAACGGCTGCGGGCCACCCTCGGGCAGAGCTTCGGGCTCCTGGTCCAGGCCATCCGCCGCGCGTCCCGGCTGGCCATCACCATGGAAGCGCGCGGTTTCGGCACCGGGCAGCGGACGTGGGCGCGGGAATCCACGTATTCGCCGCTGGACGCCTGGGTTCTGGTGGGCGGCGCCCTGATCGCGGCGGCTGCTGTGGTTGCCGCGGCTGTAATGGGGACCTGGAACTTCGTCTGGCGCTAGTAAGGGCGGGCCATGCTTCCGGATTCTGGCTACGGCGCGCAGTGCTTGCTAAATGCACGAGTGGTTGTAGTCGAAGCCCCTGGAGACGAACTGGGTCAGGGTGACTGTGCCACCGGGGTTCAACGGCGCATTCGAGCAGTTGGCCGTGGCTCCGAAGGCATTGAGGGCGCCTGCCAGCCAGGTGGGCAGGGCATAAAGGTTGCTGGAGCTGCTGACGGTGCCCACGATCTGTCCCCATTGATAGGCCGAGGAGTAGATGCCGACGTCGGCGCCGATGCTGTGAAAAAGGTCGGTCATACCTTCCAGGACGGCACGGTTGGCATTCTTGTCGAGGGACCAACTGTTGCCGGTTTCAACATCGAGCCACCACAGGTAGTCCGAGGGGCTGCTGATGCCGCGGATGTAGGCGTCGTCGTACGCCTTGGCGTAGCCGTACATGTATGCGCACGCCGTGCCAACGTCCTTGTCCTTGCAGGTGCCGTAGGGGTTGGATACAGCGTGGGCTGCGGGGTAGTTGTTACTGGTGGGCCACCAGGAGCCAGCGTGCCCCGGGTTGGCGGTGTTGACGTAAAGGGCCACGGACGGCTGATCGGTCGGGTTCACCGTGATGGCTTCGGCCCAGCGGAGCAGTTCGGCGAGGCAGGGGTTAGTGGTGCTGGCCAGGCCATTGTTGACGCCCACGATCCCGAAAGCTGGAGCGGCGGGAAGCGCCTTGTTGCACTGAGGCCACGAGACATCGTTACCCAGTGCTTGCTCGGCGCCCTCGCCGGGTGAAGGGGTGGCCACGGACGCCGGCGCCACGATAATCCCGCAAAGGGCCAAGAGCAGGCACAAGATGGCACACGCTAAAGCACGGGATGCTGTAGCCGCATTCCCATACATGGCAGGCCTCCTGCATGGCATTCTTCCGCTTTTCGGGTGGACCCGATGTTTCAGTCTCCCGCCGAGCGAGTGGCGGGGTCAAGGACAACCATCAAGGAGCGGCTATCTCATGAGTCGGGTATTTGCTGGGAGTTCAGTCGCCACTCCGATTTCATATCCCATAAAATAGCTCATTTGTGATATTTTTTTGTTATGACTCAGGAAACTGCCGAGCACATCGCCGCCACGCTCAAGGATGCCCGGACCGAGAAGGGCTGGACCCAGGGCCAGCTCGCCGCCGCGCTGGGAACCAGCCAAAGCGCCGTCGCCCGGATGGAACAGGGCAAGCAGAACCTCAGCCTCAAAATGATCCAGCGGCTCGAAACGATCTTCGACCGCAGCATCGTCAAAGTGGGCAAACCGCAGATGACGCACCTGCGGATCGAAGGCGGCCGCACGCTTTCCGGGGCGGTGGATGTCAACAGCAGCAAAAACGCCGGTGTGGCGCTGCTGTGCGCCAGCCTGATCAACCGCGGCACCACCGTCCTGCGCCGACTCGCCCGGATCGAAGAGGTCAACCGGATCGTGGAGGTCCTGACCAGCATCGGCGTCGAGTGCACGTGGCTTAACGACACCGATCTCCAGCTCCGCCGCCCCGCCGTCCTGGACCTCAAGGCCATGGATGTGGACGCGGCGCGCCGCACTCGCAGCGTGATTATGCTCCTGGGCCCGCTTCTTGACGAATCCGCGGAATACCGTCTGCCGTATGCCGGCGGTTGCGATCTGGGCACCCGCACCGTGGAGCCGCACATGCAGGCGTTGCGCCAGTTCGGGCTCTCCGTGGAAGCCACTGCCGGTTTCTACGCCGTGCAGGCTCCGCTGCCTGACACTGACGACCGGTCCTTTGTGCTGACCGAGCGTGGGGACACTGTCACCGAGAACGCGATCATGGCAGCGGCGCACCGCCGCGGCACCACCGTCATCCGCAACGCCAGTCCCAACTACATGGTTCAGGACCTCTGCTTCTACCTCGAGATGCTGGGCGTGAAGATCGACGGCGTGGGCACCACCACACTGAAGATCACCGGGCAGCCGCTGATCGACGTCGACATTGAGTACTTCCCGTCCGAGGACCCCATTGAGGCCATGAGCCTCATCACCGCCGGGATCGTCACCAACTCAGAGGTGACCATCCGCCGCGTCCCCATCGAGTTCATGGAGATCGAGCTGGCCACACTGGAGCAGATGGGCCAGCAGCTGGAGATTTCCGGCGAGTACGTGGCGCGCAACGGCCGCACCCGGCTGGTGGATGTGACCACCAAACCGTCCGAGCTGCGGGCGCCCGAGGACAAGATCCACCCCATGCCGTTCCCCGGACTGAACATCGACAACCTGCCCTTCTTCGCGGTCATCGCCGCGAACGCCCACGGCCAGACCATGATCCACGACTGGGTCTATGAGAACCGGGCCATCTACCTCACGGAACTCAACCGGCTCGGCGCCCAGGTGCAGCTGCTGGACCCGCACCGGATCTACGTCAACGGCCCCACGAAGTGGCGAGCCGCCGAGGTTGGCTGCCCGCCGGCACTCCGCCCCGCCGCCTGCCTGCTGCTGGCCATGCTCGCGGCGCGGGGTGTTTCGGAGCTGCGGAACATCTACGTGATCGAGCGCGGCTACGAAGACCTGGCGGAACGGCTCAACACCATCGGCGCCAAGGTGGAGTACTTCCAGGACTAGGGCGAACGTACACTTGCGGCCCTCCGCCCCGCGCGAACTGGCAGATAACGACCCCTAGAGGCGGATTTGAGCGCTTTATCTGCCGGTTCGCGCTTCGTCATGATCGGCAGTAACCGGGTCAACCTGGCGGGCGTTGCAGCACAATATAAGCATGCGTACATTCGGCGTCGAGGAAGAGCTCCTGATCGTTGATCCGGACACGGGGGAGCCGCTTGCCCTCGCGGACGCGATGCTGTCCGGCCACCGGATGGCAGCCGACGACGCCCCGGAACGTCCCTATGCGCTGGCAGCCAAGGAAAAAGCCGCTCGCGACGACGGTACTGGCCTGACCGCCGAGCTGAAGCTTGAGCAGATCGAGACCCAAACCCGTCCCTGCCTCGAGTACTCAGAACTGCTGCAGCAGATTCGGGCCGGCCGGCTGCTGGCGGACCAGGCGGCCACCAAAAACGGTGCAAGGGTCGCCGCGCTTGCCACGTCTCCGTTTGGCCTTGCGAGCCACACCACCCCGGACGCCCGCTATGCCCGGATGCTCGAACGCTTCGGCCTGACCGCGCAGGAGCAGCTGACCTGCGGCTTCCACGTCCACACGTTCATCGAATCCAAGGACGAGGGCGTGGCCGTGCTGGACAGGATCCGGGACAAGCTGGCAGTCCTCACGGCACTGAGCGCGAATTCGCCGTTCTGGAACGGGATGCCCACAGGATTCGAGAGCTACCGCACCCAGGCCTGGAACCGCTGGCCCATGTCCGGCCCTTCGGCCATTTTCAGCACGTACTCCGCATATCGGAGGGTGGTCACGCGTCTGCTGGACAGTGGCGTGCTGCTGGATGAAGGCATGATCTACTTCGACGCCCGACTGTCCCGGAACCACCCCACGGTTGAGGTCCGGGTGGCCGACGTCTGCCTCCGCGCCGAGGACGCTGCCCTGATCGCGGTGCTGGTGCGGGCCTTGGTCGAATCGGCCAGCCGTGAATGGCGCGACGGCGTGGAGCCGGCCCCGGTGCCCACTGTGCTGCTGCGGATGGCGGCATGGCAGGCGAGCAGCAGTGGCCTGAACGGTGAGTTGCTGGATTTTGGCACGTTCAGGCCGGCGCCGGCCGTCGACGTGGTGCGATCCTTGGTGGACTATCTGGCTCCGGTCCTCGCCGAGCAGGACGAGCTTTCCCTGGCCCGGCAGGGCGTCGAGGACATCATTGCCCGCGGCACCGGCTCCTCCGAACAGCGCAGGGTGCGGGACGCGGTGATGGAAGAATCGGCGCCCGACGACGGCGGGCTGGGGGCCGTGGTTGCCCACGCCGTGCGTGTCACGATGCGCGGCACCTCCGGGTTGCGTGAGGCGGACGAAGTCCCGGAGCTGCTGCGCGTGCGCCTGTCCTGAGTTCCTCCGATACCCTTGCGCGAACTGGCAGGTAATGCCCTGTTTTTCGTGTTCTGGGGTCATTATCTGCCCGTTCGCGCCGGCTCCAGCGTCAACGCCTGGGGAGTGCGTCCGTGTGGTCCTCGGACGGAGCCATGGGTTCCTCGTAGCGCATCAGCTGGACTCCCACCGCGGTTTCCACCAGGTAGAAAGCGAACGGCGGAATGTCCTTGGTGCCGGCCAGGATTGCAGCAAAGACGGGCGCGCTGGCGGCCGCCGTGATGCCGGTCCAGGGCTTCAGCGGCAAGAGCAGCAGCCCGGCTCCCAGGGCTGCGAGTCCGCTGATGTGCAGCCCTGAATATGTAAGGAACGGCCAGTTGGAACCCCGCCGATAGGCGAACCTCTCCAGGTCCGAGGCGCGGTCCGCCAAGGCCACGACGAACAGCGGTGCGCCCGCGAGCAGTGCAGCTGCTGCGCCGGCGGCCAGTGTCTTGGCGGGGCCGGGGGCGGGGCCGGAACGGATGGATTGGGCGAACCGGGAAAATCCGACGGGAACGGCCATGGTCCCGGCGGCTGCCAGGAATTGTCCGGCAACCCAAAGACCTCGGTGGCGCTCCAGCATGGCCAGCCTCGCGGCAGGGTCTCGGGTGGCGTGCACGTTCCCCACGAAGGAGATTCCGAGCCCCCAGCAAGCGCCCGCCGCGACGATGACTGCTCCGGCCTTTTGATAAGGCTTGCTGCCCTGCACTGGCTGGTTTCCGTTCATGGCTGGCTTTCGGTCCGGCGGATGCGTTGGCCCAGCAACATCGCGGTGGTGACCATGAAGCTACGCCGCACTGCCGCCGAGGTCAACGGCAATGCTCGAACGGGCAGATAATGCCCTGTTTTTCGCGTTTTGGAGTCGTTATCTGCCGGTTCGCGCCAAGAAACGACGTCGTCACGCACCGACTGCCAGGCGCATACCCAGCGTGAGCATGACCGCAGCGACGAGCCCGTCCAGGATGCGCCACGAGGCGGGCCGCGCGAAGAACGGCCGGAGGACCCTGGCAGCGAATCCCAGCGCACTGAACCAGGCGATGCTGGCGGCAATGGCTCCGCCCCCGAACCACCAACGCAAATCCTGTGCCTGCTGGTTGGCCACCGATCCGAGCAGCAGTACCGTGTCCAGGTAGACATGCGGGTTGAGCCACGTCAGGGCCAGTACCGTGCTGAGGGCGGCGCCGAGGCCGACGGCAGGCTGCCGCCCCGACGCCGTTAGTGCTCCAGGACGAATCGCCCGGCGCGCCGCCATAACGCCGTAGCCCACCAGGAAGGCGGCGCCGGCAAATCGGACCACGTCTACGATCACGGGACTCGACTGGAGCAGCGCCCCCACTCCGGCGATGCCCGCAGCGATGAGCAGCGCGCATCGGAGACGCTGCAGACCAGGACGACGGCGGCCACATGCTCGCCGCGGATGCCCTGCCGGAGGACAAAGGCGTTCTGGCTGCCGATGGCCACGATGAGGGCGAGGCCCGTGCCGAAGCCCAGCACGGTGGGGCCGATAAATGCAGTCAGATCCATATCCTCCAACGTACGGGCGGACGTATGATTACTCCAGCTAAATATTCTTAGCTCTATTAAGGAAAGCTAATGAAGATGTTCCAGTTCGAGCAGCTCCGTACCTTCGCGGCCGTCGTGGACGAGGGGACGCTCGAGGCGGCGGCCCGCAGCCTGTACGTCACGCCGTCGGCCATTTCCCAGCGTCTCAAGGCGATGGAGGACGCGGCCGGCCAGATCCTGTTGCAGCGCACCAACCCCGTCCGCCCCACCGTGGCCGGGGAGGCGGTCCTGCGGTTCGCCCGGCAGCTCCGGCAACTGGAATGGGACGCCCGCCGGGAGCTCGGTGACAGCGGTGGCAGTCACGGCGCGCCCATTCCCCTGGTGGTGAACGCCGATTCGCTGTCCACGTGGTTTCTGAAGGCCCTGGCAAGCCTTCCCGCCGACGTCGGCGCCTTCTTTGAACTGCACAGGGAGGACGAACAGCATTCCACGCAGCTCCTGCGCACCGGGGCGGTGATGGCTGCCGTGACCGCAACTCCGGAACCGGTCCAGGGCTGCAGCGTGGAACCGCTGGGTTCCCTGCGATACCGTGCGGTGGCAAGCCCCGGGTACCTCCGTCATTGGTGGCCGGACGGGCCGGAACTTGTTGCAGGGAGCCAGGCCCCCGTGGTGGACTTTGACCGAAAAGATGACCTGCAGGACCGGTTCTTCCGCACGATGACCGGCGCGGAACTGACCGCGCCGCGGCACTATGTGCCGTCGTCGGCCGAGTTCGCCCAGGCCATCCGGCTGGGACTGGGATGGGGGCTGCTGCCGGAGCAACAGTGCCTGGCAGACCTCCGCAGCGGCGCCCTCGTGGAGCTGGCCTCCGCGAGCCCCGTTGACGTGTCCTTGTACTGGCAGCGCTGGAAAATCGACTCCCCGGTTCTCAACCAGCTGACCGCCGCCGTCCGGGAGACGGCCTCCCGGGAACTGCGCCAGCCAGGCGCCTAAGCCACCGTTCTCCTCACGCGCCATTCGCCTGGCCCGGCCATGACAGGGGATGCGTCCGGCAACGCGGCATGCCATACTCAGGCCGTGACGTCGTCGTACTCATTCCGGGCCGGACTGTGGCGCTATCGCGACGAATCCGGCTGGCACTTCCTGACCCTCCCGGCGGAGGTCGCAGACGACCTCCGGGAAGAGGCAGCGGCGTTCCGGAAGGGCTTCGGCTCGGTCAAAGTCACGGCGGAAATCTCCGGCTGCAGCTGGCAGACCTCGGTCTTTCCGGACAGCAAAAGCCGCTCCTACCTGTTGCCCGTCAAGAAGGCCGTCAGGGACGCGGCGGGCATCAGCGACGGGGATGAAGTGGCAGTCCGGCTCGCCATCCACGGCGAAGGCGAGGCACGTACCGGGGAACGGACAAGCGGTACTGGCTGAACTCCACCGGGAACGACGCCGCCAGGATCTCTTCTTCTCGAAGCACCCCGCGGTGCACTGCGACGGAAGCCAACGGAAGTGCAGCCACCATCCAGGCATCATCGCGCAGCAGCCCAATTCCCAGGTGCGCCAGGGCCCAGCCCACGTACATCGGGTTCCGCGAGTGCGCATAGGGCCCGGCGGTTAGCAACGCATCGGGCCGGGACAACCGGGTGTTCCGGGCAGCCAGCAACGCCCAGGTGACGATTGCGCCACCCGTCGCCAACGATGCAGCGCCGATGGTCCGTACCAGAAAGTCTGGCCCGCCGAGCCGGAGCGGCATCAAACGCTGAAGGACCACGCCGACGGCGATTCCCGCCAGGTTCTGCTCGGGCAGCGGGATGTTGGACAGCAGCCGGCCCCAGTCCCGGTGTGCGTTCATACGTCACCGCCTCCCGGCGCGAACGTGCAGATAATCCCCTCAAAACGCCTCGAACAGGGCATTATCTGCCAGTTCGCGCCAACCGTTCGCGCGCACGAGATCTGCGCCAATCAGAACCAAGCCGATCAAATGTGCTTCAGGGCCTGCTCCAGGTCGCCGATGAGGTCGTCCACGTCCTCCAGGCCCACGGACAGCCGCACCACGCCATCGCTGAGCCCGATGGCGGCTCGGCCCTCGGGACCCATGGCGCGGTGCGTGGTGGTGGCCGGATGGGTGATGAGGGACTTGGCGTCGCCCAGGTTGTTGGAGATGTCGATGATCCGCAGGGCGTCCAGCAGCGCAAAGGCGGCGTCCTTGCCCGAGCGGCCGCCCGTCGTCGCAAGTTCCAGCGTGAGGACGGTGCCGCCGGCCTTCATCTGCTTGGCGGCGAGCTCGTACTGCGGGTGTGACTTCAGCAGCGGGTACCTGACCCAGCTGACGGCCGGCTGCTGTTCGAGCCATTCGGCGATCCGCAGTGCGGACGTGGAGGAGTGTTTGACGCGCAGCGCCATGGTCTCCAGGCCCTTGGTGAGCACCCAGGCGTTGAATGCGGAGAGAGCCGGGCCGGTGTGCCGCATGAGCTGCTTGACCGGGCCGTCGATGAATTCCTTGGTGCCCAGGATGGCGCCGCCCAGGACGCGTCCCTGGCCGTCGATGTGCTTTGTGCCGGAGTACACAATCACGTCCGCGCCCAGCTGGCCGCAGCGCTGCAGGAGGGGAGTGGCAAAGACATTGTCGACGACGACGGTGGCCCCGGCGGCGTGCGCCAGCTCGCTGACCGCGGCGATGTCCACGATTTCCTGCATCGGGTTGGACGGGGATTCGAAAAACACTGCGGTGGTGGGCTCCGACAGGGCAACCCGCCATTGCTCGAGGTCCGGGCCGTCAACAAACACGGTTTCCACGCCCCAGCGCGGCAGGATCTCGTTCAGGATCACAAAGCAGGAGCCGAACAGCGATCGCGCGGCAACCACCCGGTCCCCGGCCGCCAACAGGGCGCCCAGTGCGGTGAACACAGCTGACATGCCCGACGCCGTCGCAAAGCACGCTTCGGTGCCTTCGAGCAGGCGGAGGCGTTCCTGGAAAGTGGCCACGGACGGGTTGCCGTACCGGGAGTAGACGAAGCGTTCGTCCTCGCCGGTGAAGGCGCGCTCGGCGGCGGCAGCGGACTCGTAGACGAAGCCCGAGTTCAGGAAGACCGGCTCGGTGGTCTCCTGGAAGTTGGTGCGGTCCAGCCCGCCGCGGACCGCCTGCGTCTCGGCGCTCCAGCCGGCGGCGTCTGGGTTGAAGGTCACTTGGCTATTCCCAGGTTGGTGGGCAGGCCGCGGTTCTTCCAGCCGTTGACGGTGCGCTCGCCGTAGCGGTCCGGCTCGCCTTCGAAACCCTCCAGGACGTTGTAGGAGGTGAAGCCGGCCTGCGTCGCGGCGATGGCGGCGGCGATGGAGCGCTGGCCCGAGCGGCAGAGGAATACCAGCTCCGCGCCGTCGTCCTCCGGGGCCTGCTGCGTCAGGTCGGTGATGAAATCCGGGTTGGGGATGCCGCCGGGGAACGTCCACGGGATGAACAGGGGATCGTTGTCCGTGGCCTTCGTGTCGGGGATGCCGATGTGGGCCCATTCGCCTTCGGTCCGGACATCCACCAGGATGGCGCCCTGCTCCAGCTTGGCCCAGGCCTGCTGCGGGGTGAGGTCTCCGGCGTAGCTCATGCGTGGCCCTCGCCGTCGAAATCGAGGTCATCCACGGCGGAGGCGACGGCGGCATCAGCGGTGGCGATGGCCGACGGGAGGATGAGTGCCTGCGCAACAATCACAACGCCGCCGTTGGACGTCGCGGCCGGGCTGCCGTGCAGGACATACCCTTCGGCCAGGGCAGTGGAAATCCGTTCACAGAAAGACCTGTCATCCGGTCCGGTGACAAGCCGGTACGACAGTTTCTCTTCAGGGGCGGGGGCGGGGGCGTCAGACACGACGGAACTCCTTCTTTCACGCTTGCAGCTCGAATGGGTCGATATGCCGAGTATTCACCTGAGGCACCCCGCCGCGAAAGGGAGGGTTGCCGACCGGCCAGTCAGGGCTTGGCGCCGGTTCTCATTACTCCCCAAAAACGTAACATCCGGGCCGCCCGGCCGCACCGCCGCCGACGTCATGTTCCGTAACCAACGCGTGCTTCCGTGACCCCGCCGTGCTTCCGTAACGCCGGCGCCCTGCATGCCGCCGGAGTTTTCCGTCTCGCCTGCCGCCGCCAAACCCGGCAACCAGATCACCGTCAGCGCCCCGGATACCACTTGCGATGCCCGCTACGGCACCGATGCGCAGGTCCAGGTGACGGTCAAGGATGCGACCGGTACCGCGGTGCTGGAAGAGCTCGCTCCCATGTCCGACGACGGCGGCTTCACTTTCGTGTTCACCGTCCCGGCTGGCGTGGCTCCCGGGAAGGCCGGGGTCACCGCTTACCCGTACAACCTGGACTGGTGCGACGACACCGGAGTGAACAACCGGGCGGCTCAGGGGCCGGCGGAACTGGTCCGGGTTTCGTGCGCGGAACGCCTGGTGCCCCTCATAGTGCTTCGATCCGGAGCCTGAACCTGGCGTCAGGCTTTGAGGATCAGGGCGTCGCCCTGGCCGCCGCCGCCGCACAACGCAACCACGCCTGTCCCGCCGCCGCGCCGGTTCAGCGCGAGTGCCTGATGCAGGACCAGACGGGCCCCCGAGGCGCCCACCGGGTGGCCCAGGGCGATGGCGCCGCCGTCGGCGTTGATCCTGTCCGCGTCGATCCCCAGGTCCGTGGCGGACTGCAGCACCACCGAGGCGAAGGCTTCGTTGATCTCAATGAGGTCCACGTCGTCAATGGTCATCCCTTCGAGTTTCAGGGCTCGCTCAATGGCGCGGGACGGCTGGGAATGCAGGGATCCGTCCGGTCCGGCGGTCTGGCCGTGGCTGCCGATTTCCGCGATCCAGCTGAGGCCGGCCGCTTCCGCAGCTGCCTTGCTGGCCACTACCACTGCGGCGGCGCCGTCTGACAGCGGGGAGGCCGAACCGGCGGTGATGGTGGCCGCCGGATCCTTGGAGAAGGCGGGCTTCAGTGCCGCCAGCATCTCGATGGTGGTACCGGCGCGGATGCCTTCGTCGGCATCAATCACGACGGCGGGTCCCCGGCGCTGCGGGACCTCCACCGGAGCGATCTCCTCAGCCAGGATGCCGGCCGCCCGGGCGGCCTCCGCCCGCTGGTGCGAAAGGGCGGCGACGGCGTCCTGGTCCTCGCGGCTGATGCCCAGGCGGGCGTTCCCGGCGTCCGTGGCGGAGCCCATCAGTTCACCTGAGACGGGGTCCTGCAGGCCGTCAAAGTTCAGCGAATCCAGCAGCGGCACATCGCCGATGGCCACGCCGCCGCGAAGCCGGGGGAGCAGGTGCGGAGCGTTGGTCATGGACTCCTGGCCCGCCGCCACAACGAAATCAGCCTCGCCGGCGCGGATCATCCGGGCGGCATCAATCACGGCAGTCAGGCCGGACAAGCACAGTTTGTTGATGGTCACGGTGGGCACATCCCAACCGATGCCGGCGGCGAGGCTGGCCTGCCGGGCGGGTCCCTGGCCAGCGCCCGCCTGGATAACCTGGCCCACGATGACGGCCTGGATCTGTTCCGGCGCCACGCCGGACCGTTCCAGTGCGTTCCGGATGGCGTGGGCACCCAGTTCGCTGGAGGTGAGCCCGGAGAGGCTGCCGCGGAACTTGCCGAAGGGGGTCCGTGCGCCGCCCAGGATGACGGGGATGTGAGCGTCGTTGCTCATGGTCTGCCTTTCGGTTGCGGATTCAAGAGTGCTTGAGGCCAGCTTAGGCGAACCGTGAGGGCCGGTGAGGTGGCGCGGGCGCTGTGGATTCGGCCGCGATCGCGTCAGCCGTGGAGGAGCAGTTGGTGGAGCAGGTGGTCCTGCCAGCGGCCGGCGATCTTCAGGTACTGCGGCGCCACGCCGATTTCCCGAAACCCGGCGCGTTTGAGGATTTTGCGTGAGGGCTCATTGTGGAGCAGCGTTGCCGCCTGGACCCGGTGGAGGCCCAGTTCTGTCCGGGCATGATCCGTGGCGAAGCGGACCGCGGCAGCTCCGATGCCCCGCCGGTTGAGGCTGGAATCAACCCAGTACCCGAGGTTGGCGTTGAGGAACGGCCCACGGACGATGCCGGTAAGGGTGACGGCGCCGACGATGTACGCGGGATCGTCGCGGTTCACCAGCACCCACGGAACTTCCTGGTCCACGGAATGCTGGGCGAGCTTGGCCCGGATGATGTCCAGCTGATGCCTGGGAGTGAAAAAGGCTTCGTCCCGCTCCGGTTCCCACGCAGCGAGGTGCTGTCGGTTCCGGAGGTAGGCCTTACTCAGGCCGGCCGCATCGCTCCGCCGCAGCAGCCGGATCCGGACCCCCGGGACGAGCGGAGCGGGGGCTTCGCCGCCCATAAGCTCTCCCGCGCTACTCGAAGGAAGCACGACGGCGGTCCGACAACCGGGTGTTCCAAACGTCCGGTTTGGCAACCTGGAAGCGGCGGCCAGTAAGTGCGAGCGGGTTTAGCCGGATGTAGTAGTCCTTGGGTCCGGGCTGCCAGGGCTCCAGATGCAGGGCGTCAACGGCGTCCTTGTCAGCCTGTGCCTCGATCACTTCGGTGTCTCCGCGCACCACCACACTCCAGGCCACCTCCGTGCGGGGATCGTATCCATCGATCTCCAGCGCCGCGGGACGGTCTGCCTTGGCGCCCCACAGTTTGGTGCCGCCGGCGCTGCGGAAGACGATGCTCCTGCGGTCCAGGACGTAGTTGACCGGAAAGATCTCCGGATGGCCGTCCACTACAAGGGCCAGGCGCCCCAGTGTGTCCCCGGCAAGGAATTCCCAGCATTCGTCGAACGTCAATTTGGTGGTCGGCTGCGTGTGAGAGTTCATGCACCAAACCATACGGACCTGCGGGACGGACCAACAGGGTATTGCCACGCTTTAACCCCCAGGCCCGGGCCTGGGCAGGTCGACTCAGGGCAATCCAACATGCTCCAGCAGGGCGTCCAGGAGGGGAAGCTGGCCCTTGACCAGCTTGCTACGGGCCTCGGATTCCGTCACCCACCGGGCATCGTCCACCTCGGGAAAGTCCTGGATGACGCCGGATCCTTTGGGCCACTCCAGCGGGAACGTGTTGCTCACAATCCGTTCGGGCTGGAAGTCAGACTCCGCGGCGAACACTGTGATGATCTTTCCCGACGGTTGCCTGAACGCGCCCAGCTCAAAGTAGGCAACAGCTGGCGGCGGCGTGCCGATTTCTTCGGCAAACTCGCGCAGCGCGGCCAGCAGGGGTTCCTCGTCGGGAAGGTACTCGCCCTTGGGAACCGACCAGGACTGGGTTTGTTTGCGGGCCCAGAACGGTCCGCCCATGTGCGCTATCCACACTTCCAGCCCGTCTGCTCCCTGCCGGTACAGAAGGATCCCTGCACTGCGAACCGCCATGGCCTCAGACCTCCCTGCTGAACTTCGGAAAACTACGGGATCCGGGAAACTGCTGAATCCCGGAACCTACTGGATCCCGGCCAACAATGCGTTGAGTTCGGCCGTCAGCTGCTTCTGCACCGCAGGCGTCCCGACTTCCTTGCCGTCAATGTGGTTCACCGGCGCGAGCAGCCTGATGCTGGAAATCAGCCACACGGCGTCGGCGTCCAGAAGGTCCCGCGGCTCCAGCGGCCCGTAGCCGAGCTCCCAGCCGGCTGCCTTGGCCGCCGCGAACAGGGCACCCTGGGAGGTCCCGGGGAGAATCCCGCTGTCCAGCTGCGGGGTGATGAGGCGGCGCACCGTGCGGGAGGTGCCGGCGCCGTCGTCGGCGGTTTCCAGATGTGCCAGCAGCACCGTGGACGTGGGGCCCTCCAGGACCCGGCCGTCGGAGGAGGTGAAGATGACGTCGTCGGCGCCCTGTTTGTGGGCGTATCGCAGGGCAGCCATGTTCGTGGCATAGGACAGGGTCTTGGCGCCGAGCAGCAGCCACGGGGCACGCTCAGCCACATCGCTGTTGTAGCCGCGGTCCAGGAGGATGACGTCGATGCCTGTTTCGCGCTGGCGGCGTCCGAGGGCGCCTACCGGGGAGACCTGAACCCAGCACGTGGGGGACTCTGCGCCTTCCGGGCCGCGGGTGACCACGAGTTTCACCACCAGCTCGTCCTCGGCGGGCGACGGCGCGGGGTGCTGCGTGCGGTGCCCCGCGAGGCCCGTGGCGATCGCCGCCCGCCACGCATCCTGCGCCGGAATCACCAGGTCCAGGGCGTCCGCGGACCCGCCGAGCCGGTCCAGATGCGCCTGCAGCTTCCGCACCGCGCCGCCCACCGCAAGCATCGACTCGAACACGCCGTCTCCGCGGGTGGCGCCCTGGTCCGTGGCCATCAGCTGGGGCTGCGCAGCGTCGGCCAGCCGGCCGTCCGGGAACGCTGGGTCAAGGAAAACGAGCACCACGGGCGCAGGAGAAGTCATGGCTCCAGCTTAGTAGGGCCGGCCGCGGCTAAGCTGTGGTCATTGCCCCGCCGGAACCGGTCCGCGGGTGCGCGCAATCCGGGGGTATTCCAGTGCTGTGGCCAGTTTCGCTTGTCGGTACCGCGCCGATGTGGGTGGTGGTGGTGCTCAGCATTGCGGACCTGGTGATCCGGGTTCTGGCCATCGGCATCATCCCCGGCAACAGGCGCCCCACCACGGCCATGGCCTGGCTGCTGGGTATCTTCTTCATACCGTTCCTGGGCCTGGTCCTTTTCCTGCTGTTCGGAAACTTCAAGCTCTCCAGCCGCCGCCGCCAGCAGCAGGAGATCATCAACACCCGTGTGCGGTCCGGCATCTCGGCGCTCGCCGACGTCGTCAGTGAATATGAAGGACCCGAATGGGTGACGTCCGCCGGGGAACTGAACCGTCGGCTCGGCTCCCTCCCCATGGTGGACGGCAACTCCGTGGACCTCCTTCCCGGCTATCCGGACTCGATCCTGGCCATGACCCAGGCCGTGCGGAAGGCCAAGACGTTCGTCAACGCCGAGTTCTACATCATGAGCACGGACCACGTCACCGATGACCTGCTGACCGCCCTGGAGGAGGCCGCCGAGCGGGGCGTGGAAGTGCGCGTGCTGTTTGACCACATCGGCACGCTCCGTGTCAAGGGTTACCGCGACCTGCTCAAACGGCTGCGGGCGGGAAAGATCCAGTGGAAGCGCATGCTCCCGGTGCTGCCCATCCACGGACAATGGCGCCGCCCGGACCTTCGGAACCACCGCAAAATCATGGTGGTCGACGGCGAACTCGCCTTCACGGGCTCGCAGAACCTGATCGAGCCCTCCTACAACAACCCCAAACACCGTAAGGCCGGCCGCGAATGGGTGGAGCTGATGGCCTGCCTGCGCGGACCGATCGTCTCCACGCTCAACGTGGTGTTCGCCACGGACTGGCTGAGCGAAACCGATGAGTCCCTGGAACACCAGCTGCAGCTCCCGGCCAACCCCGAACCGGGCAACGTCACGGCCCAGGTGGTGCCCAGCGGACCCGGGTTCAGCACCGAAAACAATCTGCGGCTCTTCAACACCCTGATCTACTCAGCCCAGCACCGGATCTCCATCTGCAGCCCGTATTTCGTGCCCGATGACTCCCTGCTCTACGCCATCACCACCGCAGCCCAGCGGGGCGTGGACGTGGAGCTGTTCGTCTCCGAAAAGGGCGATCAGTTCCTGGTCCACCACGCCCAGCGCTCCTATTACGAGGCGCTGCTGGAGGCCGGCGTCCGGATCTACCTCTACAAAGCGCCCTTTGTGCTGCACGCCAAGCACTTCACCATCGACGACGAAGTGGCCGTCCTGGGCTCCAGCAACATGGACATGCGCTCCTTCTCGCTGAACATGGAGGTCTCGGTGATGCTGCTCGGCGCGGAAATCGTGAACAACATGCGCGCGGTCGAAGACACATACCGCGACATTTCCAACGAGCTCATACTTGAGGACTGGCTGCAGCGCCCCCTCGCTGCCCGCTATGTCGATAACGTCGCCAGGCTGACCGCCACGCTCCAGTAACTCCGGGGGTCAGGCGGTGGGAAAGTCCGCACCCAGCGCGGAAAGCACACCGTGCGCCTTCACGCGGATTTCGTCGTACTCCTCGTCAGGTACCGAGTCGGCAGTGATGGCGCCGCCGACGCCGAGGGTGAGTTCCGCCGTCGCCGCTTGTTCGCTGCCGTCCCCGGCCTCCGCGGTGGTTACCAGGGTGCGGATCGCCACCGCCAGGTCCGTGGCCCCGTTGAGGGAAAAGTAGCCGATCGCGCCGGAATACAGGCCGCGCGGGCCCTCCTCCAACCGGTCCAGGATTGCCATGGTGCTGATTTTCGGGGCGCCGGTCATGGAGCCGGCCGGGAAACAGGCGGCCACCGCCTCGGCCCGCGGCGAGCCGGGCAGGAGCCGCGCGTCGATGGTGCTGACCATCTGGTGCACCGTGGCGTAGCTTTCGATCTCGCACAGCCTGCTGACCGTTACCGATCCGGGCTCCGCGAAGTGGCTGAGGTCGTTCCGCAGCAGGTCCACAATCATGATGTTTTCCGCGCGGTCCTTCAGCGAGGTCGCCAGGTCCTCCCGCAGCTGCCTGTCACGCTCCGGATCAGCACCCCGGCGGCGGGTGCCCTTGATCGGTTCGGCGCGCATGCCGCCGTCGGACGTTATCCTCAGGAACCGCTCCGGCGACGTGCTGGCCACCGTCAGCCCGCCGAACCGCAGGTAGCTGGCGAACGGCGCGGGATTCTTCCGCCGCAGCGCGAGGTACGTGGGCCAGGGGGCCGCCGCGGCGGCGGGCAGCCGGGCCGTGAGCGTGGTGGTCAGGCACACCTCGTATGAGTTCCCCTCACGGATTTCGTGCTGGGCGGCCGCGATTTTGGCCAGGTAGGACGGCTCCGTGTCGCGGCTGCTGAACGCGGGCCCAACGGGACGGACGACGCCGTTGCTGCCGCCGGCGTGCGTGCGTTGGTCTCCTGGGCCTGGTGTGCTCGCGGCGACGGCGACGGGGGCGGCGGCGGCAGCGACGGCGGCGCGGGCGGCGGTCAGCCAGTGGTCGGCGTCGGGCGCTTCCAGGGCAAGGAGCCAGGCCGTTCGTTCCACGTGGTCCAAAACGACGGCCCGGCCCGCGAAGATCAGGGCCGCGTCGGGAGTCGGCGCCGCCACGTCCGTTCCGCCGGTTTCGCGCTTGAGCTCATAGCCCAGGCAGCCCAGCCAGCCCAGGGTGAAGTCGCCCGGGTAGCCGTCCGGCGTGCGGACTGCCCGGCGCCCCCAGACGGTGTCCAGCCAGCGGAAAAAAGGCCCCGGCACGCGCGCCGTGGCGGAGCCTGCCGTGATGACGCTTTCGCCGGACCGGTGCGTGACGGCCTGGCCGTAGGTCCCGCCGTCGTCCGCCAGGATGCTGAAGCGGCTCCGCTCAGTGGCGGGCGACGGCTGCGGGAGCGGCCCGGCGGGTGACTGCTCCCGAGGTGACACGGCAGGTGCGCCGGCGGACGTGTTTGGGGAGTCTGCGTTGGTGATGTCCGCGCCAGCCACTCCTGCGTTGGAGGAGTCCAGCCAGACGGCATTTGCCGAGCCGCCGTACAGGTTCTCGAAGAGCACCGCGGCGTCCGGCCTGGCGTCCAGCCGTTCTGCGCGCAGCCTGAGGCCGCGGCGGGCGGCAAGCTCGGGAACAAGCGCCGGTCCGAGAGCGGGCAGGTACGCGAGGGCCTGCATGACGTCGGCGGTGGCGGAACCGTCGGCATTGTTGAGGACGCGGATATCGGCTTGGTAGGGGACGTCGTCGGCGGCGAGCCAGGCTTCCTCCTGCTCAGCCCACTGGTCCCAAAACGGCTCATACGTGCCGCCGTCGCGGTCCAGGGCCCGCTTCCGGCGGATGTCGTCCGGCGAGTCTGCCCAGATGACAGCGCTGAGCAGGGGCCGGGCGTCCGCAGCCGCCGCCCCCACTCCCTCAATGATCACGATCTCGGCGGGCAGCGTGACCCGCGTGTCGCCGTCGTAATGCCTTTCCCAGTCCCAGCTGGTCCAGGTGGCGGGCTCGGCGCGGCTCAACGGCGTGAGCACCGTGGAAACGTAGCGCTCGATGCCAGCGGTGAGGCCGTTCCAGCCCGGGTAGATGTCCTCCAGGTGGAAGAGCGCGACTTTGTGATGGTTCCGCAGCTGCGCGGCCAGTTCGATGGCCAGAGTGGTTTTCCCTGCGCCGGATCGCCCGTCAATGGCGATGATCACAGGTGCGGGGGTCATGAAATAGAGCGTACCTGCTGCTGCATCAGCTGCTGTCGCGGCGCCGCCTGGCCAAGGACCGTGCGGACATGCGCGACGATGCCGGGCACAGCGCCGCGGATCTGCTCCCAGATGGTGTCAAAATCGGAATCCGTCCGTCCTTCTGCCTTCCAGGATCGGCCTTGCTAGGCGTCCCGCAGCGGGCGCCGCGCCAGCCATGCTGCCACGATCGCGCCGGAGATGTTGTGCCAGAGCGAGAAAACGGCGGACGGCAGTGCGGCCAGCGGGGTGAAATGCGCGGTGGCCAGCGTGGCGGCCAACCCAGAGTTCTGCATGCCCACTTCGAAGGCGAGCGCCCTCCGTGCTTTATCGTCCAGCCGGCCCAATTTGCCCGCCAGGTAGCCCAGGCCCAGGCCGAAGCCGTTGTGGAGGACCACTGCGAGGAACACAATGCCGCCCGCGGCCACGATCTTGGAGGCGCTGCCCGCCACAACAATCGCAACAATGAAGGAAATTACGACGGCGGATGCCCAGGGCAGTGCCGGCAGCAGCTTGGCGATGAGGTTCTTGAAGAACAGCCGCGCCAGCAGCCCGGCGATGACGGGCAGGAGCACCGTCTTGACGATGTCCAGGACCATGCTCCCGGCGTCGATTTCCAGGAACGATCCGGCCAGGAACAGGACCAGCAGCGGCGTAACCACCGGTGCGATGAGAGTGGATACCGAAGCGACGGCTACGGACAGGGCCACGTCCCCCTTGGCCAGGAATGCCATCACATTCGAGGCGGTGCCGGATGGTGCGCAGCCCACCAGGATCAGGCCCACGGCAAGCTCCGGCGGAAGCTGGAGCGCCACGGCAATCAGCCAGCCCGCGCCGGGCATGATCACATAGTGCGCCACGATGCCCAGAACCACTGCCCACGGACGCTTCACTACCGAAGCAAAATCCGGCGGCGTCAGGGTCAGGCCCATGCAGAACATGATGATGCCCAGCAGGTACGGGACGCTGGGCCCCAGCGGCTGGAAAGTTGCTGGCACAAGGAAGCCGGCGACGCCCGCCACGACCACCAGCGCCGGGAAGATCGTGACGGCAAGCCGTGCGATTTTCGCCTCGGCGGCCAGCGCCGGGTTGGTGGGTGCAGGGGTGGAATCTTTGCCGGATTGTGTCGATGTGGGGGATTTGGTTGCCTCGAGCATTTATCGATCGTGGCATTGATGTCCGGCAGGTGGCCACTTCATGACCACGCTCCGGGCAAAAATGTCAGACATATGCGCGTTGGTGGACTTCAGTGGATCAGCGCGAGGAGAATGCCTACCGCCACAAAGAGCACCCCGAAGATCCGGCTCAGGATCTTCTGGCCGCGGGCGTTGTGCGTGAACCGCTGGAAGGACTTGGCGGCAAAGGCGAAGAAGAACCACATGACCAGGATGTCGATCACCACCACGGTGGCTGTGAGCACAAGATACTGCGGCAGGAGCGGCTGTTCCGGGCGGATGAACTGTGGCATAAACGCGAGGAAGAAAACGATGGCCTTCGGGTTGAGCAGGTTGACCCAGAGGCCGCGCCGGAACATTGACCAGGCGGGCTCGTTCCGGAGAGCGGCGGCCTGTTCCTGGTCCACTACCGGCTTGCTCAGGAACTGACGGATGCCCAGGTACACCAGGTAGGCGGCTCCGGCGTAACGGATCACATTGAAGGCCACCGGGGAGCTTGCCACCAGCACGCCGACGCCCAACGCCACGATCACCACGTGGACAACCAAGGCTGCTTGTTGGCCGAGGATCCCCCAGATGGAGCGGCGGAACCCGGACGTCAGCGAGTTGCTCATCGTGTTGATGGCGCCGGCGCCGGGCGTGAAACTGATCAGGACGCCAGCGCCCGCGAGGGCGAGCCAAAGGGAGAATTGCACTTGGCAAGTTTAGTGCCGCTCTCACCAGAAGAGCGCCGTCAGCACCTCAACAGTGCCGCCCTCACCACAGGGTGGTCACGGGCTCAAATGCCTGGAGTGCCTCATCTGCTGTAACAAGTGTGAGCCCCTCCACCAGGGCTTGTGCAGCCAGGATCCGGTCAAAGGGATCCTTATGTTCCCAATCCAACTGGCCGGCGGCCAAAGCGTGCGGGGCGGAGACGGCCAGCTCCGAGGCGTACAAGTGGGCCAGTTGACGTCCGAAACTTGCCACTATCGCTGCCCCTGACGGCAGCTTGCCCAGATGGTGTTTGTAGGACAGCTCGTATGCCGTTATCGGCGAGACGTATACGGAGTTCTCCAACGTGGTGATGGCGTTCCTGGCCTTGGTGGACAGTTTCTTGGGTTCGGCGATGGCCCATAGGAAGACATGCGTGTCCAGGAGGAGGCGTTTCACAGTCCGCTACCTGCCACGTCACCCATTTCCTCCTCGGTCCACGGATCGTAGAATTCATCCGGGATCTGGAGCGGCGCCAAGAAGCCCAGCTCACGCTTGTGTGGGCGCTCGATTTTCACGAGCCGGGCCACTGGGCGGCCTGCCTTGGCAATGACCACATCCTCGCCGTTTTCAACGAGGTTCAACAGCTCAGACAGGCGGGTTTTTGCCTCTTGGACGTTGTATTGTCCCATGTTGACCAAGTCTAGTTGGTCAACCTCGGCTGTGTAAGGCTCTGCCCAGTATTCGTTCTCTCCGTAATAGCTCATACTCCGACGCTATTGCCGCCAGTGCTGGGTTGATAGGCGTTGTCATGCCTATGTGGAAATCATGCCCGGGCGATGACCTCACCGTTCGGGATCAGGAACCAGCCGTCGTCGGTGGATCCCCAGCGGTGCCAGCCTGCCGAAATCCGGGCCAGGTCCGCTGGATTTGCGAAGCCGTATTCAAGGGCCTGCTCCGCGAAGGCCGAATGCAGCACTCGTTCGCCCCAGACCCGGGCCTGCCATCTCCGCTGTTGCCCGGTGGCATACAGCCAGTTGCTGCTGGTGGGCGCCACGTTGCTGAAGCCTGCGGACTGGGCCCAGGACACGAGCCGGCGGCCGGCATCGGGCTCGGCCCCGTTGCGTCGTGCGATCCGCTGGTACAGGTCCATCCATTCGTCCAGCTCAGGGATGGCGGGGTACCAGCTCATGCCGTGGAAGTCGGCGTCGCGCACTGCCACTATGCCGCCCGGCTTCGCCACCCGGCGCATCTCGCGCAGCGCCTCCACCGGGTCGGTCAGGTGCTGGAGCACCTGGTGGGCATGGACGACGTCGAACGTTTCGTTCTCGAAGTCGAGGTCGTAGATGTTGCCGGCCAGGAACTCCGCATTGGCCACGCCGCGTTCGGCGGCCAGCGCCGTGGCCTGGGCGATGATGTCCGGTGACCGGTCCAGGCCGGTGACCTTTCCGGGCGACACCAGCCCGGCGAAATCGCAGGTGATGCTCCCAGGGCCGCAGCCGACGTCGAGCACTGAAACCCCGGGCGTGAGGTGCGGAATGACAAAGGCCGCGGAGTTCTCCGCTGTCCTGGAGGCGTGGGCGCGGACCACCGACTCGTGGTGGCCGTGCGTGTACACATCGTCGTCAGGCTGCTGCGTACTCATAACCAAACGCTACCGCCGCAGTGGCGCGAATGGGAGGAGCCTGCGCGGCGGCAACCCCAATGTCCTGCCGCGGCGTGGAGCCCGGACGAAGCGCGGCCGCACTCCGCCGCCACGGCCATGCGGCGTCACGCCAGGCACGCTTTTGGCTGCTGACGAACGGTACGGCCCCGAAATTCCGCGTCTCGCTTTTTTGGCCGGGCCAAAAGCTTGCTTCGCGTGACGCGGACTCTGCCTGAAGGGCGGGCCTCACCCCTGCGCGCGCCACCAGGCCACCGTGGTCGCCGCCGCCTCGGCCGGGGGTGTCGGGCGGAGGCCAAACCCGGCTTCACTGGCGGCCGAGTCCATCACAAAGGGCTGCTCGAACTGATAGAGCAGTTCCGCCAGTTCCCGCATGTCCTTCGAGAACACACCCATGGCCCGGAGCGCCCAGCCCGGTATGGCTCCAAGCTTCGGCGCCAGTACACCGCCCGCCTCGGTGAACGCTGTGGCCAACTGCCGCTGCGTGACTGCCGGACCCGCGGGCGCGTGCCACACGTTGTTCCACAGCGACGGCGTGGCCGCGGCATGGATCATCGCGGCGGCCAGGTCCGGGACGTACGTGAACGAATGGGGCTGATCGGCGTTCCCGATGACCCAGACTTTCTTGCCGGCCAGGACTGCGGGGACTATGCGCTCGCCGGCATGTGAGGTTCGCACGCGCGGGCCAAAGAAATCGCCGGCAACCACGCTGACAGTGTTGGTCGGCGAGGCGTCCCGTGCCTTGAGCAGCGCGGTCCGGACGCCCCGCTTGCCGCCCCCGGCAGTCCGCGGACCCGCCTCGATCATGGGGCGTCCAGGCTCGCTGTACGAGTAAAGGCTTTCGGGAAAAACGACGACGGCGCCTGCCTCCCCTGCTGCGGACAGCACCGTTTGCTCGGCCCGGGGCAGTTCTGCTTGCCACGCGTCCACGGTGTAGGAGGAGCCATGGATGCAGTGGAAGACGGCGGTGGCGCCCGCGAAGGCGTCCCGCAGTTGGGCGGCGTTCTGGACGTCGGCCTTCACCCGCTCCACCAGCGGGTGCTTGGGGCCGCTGCCCGAACGGGTGAGGATTCTGACGTTTTTCCCCTGCTCCGCGAGCTGTTCTGCGACTGTCCAGCCCACAGGCCCCGCGCCCGTTACTACGTATACATCGTTCATGACTTCCCCTTCAGGATTCGCTATTGAGAGCACCGCTCTCCAATAGCGTGCACCCCCGGCTGACGCCTGTCAAGAGCGGTGCTCTCAATTGTTGACACTGCTCTGCTTTGTGCGATGCTGGACCCATGAACGCCCCTGCCGCGGACGCGGAAACCACGCTTCGGACACCGCGGGAGCGCGCCCGCGCCCAGACCATTGCTGACATCGTCAGGCTGGGCAGGGAACACCTGGCGACGCAGGGCGCGGCCGCCTTGTCCCTCCGCGCCGTGGCAAGGGATCTTGGCGTGGTCTCCTCCGCGGTCTACCGCTACGTGGCCAACCGCGACGAGCTTCTCACGCTGCTTCTGGTGGACGCCTACAGTGAGCTCGGCGACTCCGTGGATGCCGCGGTGAACGCGTTGCCGGAGCGCGACTTCGATGGCAGGTTCAGGGCGCTCGGCCGGGCAGTCAGGGCATGGGCGTTGCGAGAGCCGGCGCGGTACGGTCTCCTTTTCGGGAGTCCGGTCCCCGGCTACCAGGCTCCCTCGGGCCAGACCACACCCCCGGGAACGCGCGTGATCTACCGCCTGATCGACATTCTCGACGGCGCCCACCGGGCAGGTGAGCTGACCGCGGCGGCGCGCACCGCCGTCGTACCTTCTGCTTTGTCCGCCGATCTGGAGGCGATCCGCAGCGAACTCGGGCTCGCCATGCCGGACGAACTCCAGGCGAACGGTGCCCTCGTGTGGACGTCGCTCTTCGGGGCCGTGAGTTTCGAGGTCTTTGGCCAATATGGAGCGGATACGTTCCGTGCCCGGGACGAACTCTTTGAACACCACCTCACCGTCCTCGCAGGGATGGCCGGGCTCGTGCCTGACAGAAACCCGCGGGACGCCCCGAAGTCTGCGGCCACCCCTGTTTAGCCCGCCTCCGGCTGAGTAGACTCCAAATGCGCCCGGATGGACGCGGAAACTCAAAGGAGAGGTCACGTCATGAGTGAGAACACCGCACCTGAAGAAGATCGCCGCAAGGGCAGTACCGAGCCCGGGCTGGAGGGTGAAGGCGGCCAGTATGAGGAAGGCGATTACGGCGAGGCCGGCGTCGTAGGCGGCGCGGAGAACCAGCCCGAGGAGGGCGACTATCCCGAAGGCGACTACGGCGAGGCCGGCTCTGTTGACAGCGCGCGCGAGGTGGAAGTGGACGAGGACAAGAACCGGTAGCGGCCGTTCACGCACAGCGAACTACTGCCAGGGAAGCGGATTTCCCTCCTGAAATCCCCGGGATTCCGGGGGTTCGACTGAGGGTGCCGTGACCCAAAAATCCAAAGTTGAGCGTACTCCGCTCAACTTTGGATTGACATCGCCTACGCCCGGAGTAAAGTTGAGTGCAGAACGCTCAACACGAGCGCCAGCAAGTTTCCAAGGAAAGAAGGAAGCAACACATGTCACGTGCAGTAGGTATCGACCTCGGAACCACCAACTCCGTCGTCTCCGTTCTCGAAGGTGGCGAGCCCACCGTTATTGCCAACGCCGAGGGCGGCCGCACCACGCCGTCCGTCGTTGCATTCTCCAAGTCCGGCGAAGTCCTGGTTGGCGAGATCGCCAAGCGCCAGGCCGTCAACAACATCGACCGCACCATCGCCTCCGTCAAGCGCCACATGGGCACCGACTGGGGCGTCGGCATTGACGACAAGAAGTACACCCCGCAGGAAATCTCCGCCCGTATCCTGATGAAGCTGAAGAACGACGCCGAGTCCTACCTGGGCGAAAAGGTCACCGACGCTGTTATCACCGTCCCGGCCTACTTCAACGACGCCGAACGCCAGGCCACGAAGGAAGCCGGCGAAATCGCGGGACTCAAGGTCCTCCGCATTGTCAACGAGCCCACCGCGGCTGCACTGGCATACGGCCTGGACAAGGGCAAGGAAGACGAACTCATCCTGGTCTTCGACCTCGGCGGCGGCACGTTTGACGTCTCCCTCCTTGAGGTCGGCAAGGACGAAGACAACTTCTCCACCATCCAGGTCCGCTCCACTGCGGGCGAAAACCACCTCGGCGGCGACGACTGGGACCAGCGCGTTGTCGACTACCTGCTGAACCAACTCAAGGTCAAGGGCATCGACCTGTCCAAGGATAAGATCGCCCTGCAGCGCCTCCGTGAAGCTGCCGAGCAGGCCAAGAAGGAGCTCTCTTCTTCCAGCAGCACCAACGTTTCGCTCCAGTACCTCTCCGTCACCCCCGACGGCCCGGTCCACCTGGACGAGCAGCTGACCCGCGCCAAGTTCCAGGACCTCACCAAGGACCTGCTGGAGCGCACCAAGAAGCCGTTCCATGACGTCATCAAAGAAGCCGGCATCAAGCTCTCCGAGATCGACCACATCGTCCTCGTTGGCGGATCCACCCGTATGCCTGCTGTCTACGACCTGGTCAAGGAGCTGGCTGGCGGCAAGGAGCCGAACAAGGGCGTCAACCCGGACGAAGTTGTAGCCGTTGGCGCAGCACTCCAGGCCGGCGTCCTGAAGGGCGAGCGCAAGGACGTCCTGCTGATCGACGTCACCCCGCTGTCCCTGGGCATCGAAACCAAGGGTGGCGTGATGACGCACCTGATCGAGCGCAACACCGCCATCCCCACCAAACGGTCCGAGACCTTCACCACGGCTGACGACAACCAGCCGTCCGTGGCCATCCAGGTCTTCCAGGGCGAGCGCGAGTTCACCCGCGACAACAAGCCGCTGGGCACGTTTGAGCTGACCGGCATCGCGCCGGCTCCGCGCGGCGTCCCGCAGGTCGAGGTCACGTTCGACATCGACGCCAATGGCATCGTCCACGTCTCCGCGAAGGACAAGGGCACCGGTAAGGAACAGTCCATGACCATCACCGGTGGCACCGCGCTCTCCAAGGAAGACATTGAGCGCATGGTCAAGGACGCCGAGGAGCACGCGGCCGAGGACAAGGCCCGCCGTGAGGCGACCGACACCCGCAACACCGCCGAGCAGCTCGCCTACTCCGTGGACAAGCTGATCGCCGACAATGCCGACAAGTTGCCCGAAGAGGTCAAGACCGCGGTCCAGGCCGACGTCGACGAGCTCAAGAAGGCCCTCGAAGGCACCGATGACGCAGCCGTGAAGACCGCGTTCGAGAAGCTCCAGGCTTCCCAGTCGAAGCTCGGCGAGGCCATCTACGCCCAGGCCGGTTCGCCGGACGGTGCCACCGGTGCCGCAGGTGCCGAAGGTGGTGCCGCTGGTGGCGCCCCCGCCGGGGACAAGGCTGCTGATGAGGACATCGTCGACGCCGAGATCATCGACGAAGACGAAGCGAAGAAGTAGCCATGCCGCACCACGGTAACGAGGAAGAGCACAACTCATCCGCGAACCAGGAGCCGGTCATCCGGGACAACCGCAAGGTTGATCCGGTGACCGGGCAGGCCCGGCACCCGGAAGGCGAATCAGCCGGCAAGGCTGACGCCCCGGCCGGATCTGGCCCGGCGGCCGGGCCCGTCGACACCGACGGCGATGCACTCGCCCAGGCCGAGGAAATCCTCAACGGCATCGAGGTGCCGGCCGAGGAATCGGTGGCACAGGGGGTTTCGGCAGGCTCAACCACCAACGCTGAAGCTGCCGAGCTGAAAAACGATCTCCTCCGCCTCCAGGCTGAATACGTCAACTACCGCAAGCGCGTTGAGCGCGACCGGGCCGTGGCAGGGGAGATGGCCGTTATCGGCGTCCTGAACTCCCTGCTGCCGGTGCTGGACGACGTCGATGCTGCCCGCCAGCACGGTGACCTGACCGACGGCCCGTTCGCCGCGATCGCCACCAAGCTGGAGAGCGCGCTGAAGACGTACGGCCTGGTCCGCATTGATGAGACCGGAGTGGAGTTCGATCCCACGATCCACGAGGCCCTCATCCAGCAGCCGGGCGAGGACATCGAGGTTGACACCGTCAGCCAGGTCCTCCGCTCCGGCTACCGGTCAGGCGAACGCGTCCTCCGCGCAGCACAGGTCATCGTCGCAGTTCCTGCGTAGCATTACCTCCGGTGGTTGAGCTTGTCGAAACCCAGGTTTCGGCAAGCTCAACCACCGACCCATAACTTTTGAAAGGAAACGCCATTGGCTAGCCAGGATTGGGTGGACAAGGACTTTTACGCGATCCTTGGTATCGCCAAGGACGCTTCCGACGCCGACATCAAGAAGGCCTACCGGAAACTTGCCCGCCAGCACCACCCGGACACCAACTCGGGAGACGTTGCGTCGGAGAAGAAGTTCAAGGACATCTCCGAGGCCTATTCAGTGCTGTCTGATCCGAACGAGCGCCAGCAGTATGACGCCATCCGGGCCATGGGTGGCGGCGCGCGGTTCGCTCCCGGCGGTGCAGGTGCCGGTGCCGGTAACGGCGGCTTCGAGGACATGTTCGGCGGCCTGTTCACCGGCGGCGCGCGGCGTCAGCCCGGCGGGTTCAACACCTCAGGCGGCATCCCGCCCGAGTTTGCTGACCTGTTTGGCGGCGGCGGCTTCGGCGGGCAGACGGGCTTCCAGCGTCCGCCTTCGAAGGGTGCCGACCGTACGGCGACCACCAGCATTTCCTTCTCCGGGTCCATCCGCGGCACCACTATCGGCCTGCGCGAACCCAGCGGTGACGTCATCGACGTCCGCGTTCCCGCCGGCATCAAGGACGGCCAGAAAGTGCGCGTCCGCGGCAAGGGCCAGCCAGGTTCCGCCGGCAACGGCGACCTCATGGTGGCCGTGTCCGTCAAGCCCCACGAGTTTTACACGCGCGACGGCGACAACCTCCGCATCCATGTCCCGGTCACCTTCCCGGAAGCTGCCTTGGGCGCCGACATCCAGGTCCCCACCATCGACGGCGAGACCGTCAAGGTCCGCGTTCCGGCCGGCACACCCTCGGGGCGTACGCTCCGGGTCAAAGGCCACGGGGTGAAGACCTCCAAGGTCACCGGCGATCTCCTGGTGACCATCGACGTCGCGGTTCCGAAGAACCTGAACAAGGAAGCCGAAGCGGCCGTGAAGGCCTTTGCCGAAGCCACCGCCGACGCCGATGTCCGTGAAGGCCTGGCCGCCAAGGCCCGGCTCTAAGCAACGGAGCAGACCGTGGACATCAGCGCTGACCAGCCGATCTTCGTGATCTCCGTCGCGGCTGAACTGGCGGATATGCACCCGCAGACGCTCCGGCAGTATGACCGGCTGGGCATTGTCTCGCCCAGCCGGGCGCCGGGGAAGTCGCGCCGCTATTCGCAGCGGGACATCAACATGCTGCGTGAAGTCCAGCGGCTGTCCCACGAAGGCGTCTCCCTTGAAGGCATCAAACGGATCCTTGAGCTCGAGAACCAGGTGGCCGCGCTGCAGCGCAGGGTGGGCGAGCTGACCGAGGAGCTGGGCCGCCGTCGTGATCCCCTTGATTCGCGGATCTTCGCGGCCGGTGCCGCCGGCGATGTTGTGAGCCTGGCCCGCGGCCAGCGCCCCCGCGCGCGGTCCCAGGCCGTGGTGGTTTGGCGGCCCAGGGCGCTGGGCGAATAGTCGCCACTCAGGCCGTTCGATCGACGCATAAATAGCCCGGTCCACAGCTCGGGTGCTGCGCATAGCCGCAGGTGAGAACAGCTTAACGGCGCCCAGACCGGATTGTGTCCGGCTGCCGGGCGAAAGTTACGCCGCGGCAGGTTTCCCGCAGGTTAACTCTCTGCCCCGTGCTTTCCCGCGGTTTTCTCCCGCACAGCTGTCGTGCGCCTCAACTCCCGGCCGGCCCGGCGAGCCGCCCCGAAACGGTCTCGAAACCAACCGGGCAGGCGCCGAAACAATTCGCTCCTACGTTCATCGCAAGGGGTCACTTCTGACGGACCTCGGAGGCGAGTCGCTGCCCAGCGCAGCGGCGGAGTGAGAAGCAGGTACACATGAGTTTTTCGGTCACCAAACGCGCTTTCCTTCCTCTGGCGGCAGCCGCCATGGCCACTGTCCTGGCAGGTTGCGGCAGCCAGATAGCCGATCCGGCGTCCGCCGGCTCCACCGCGAGCAGCGGCAGTTCCTGTGTCAACACCTCAGGCAGCAGCATCAAGGTGGGGTTCATCAACTCGCTCTCAGGCACCATGGCCATCAGCGAGAGCACCGTCTTCGACTCCCTGACCCTGGCCGCCGAGGAGATCAACGCTTCCGGCGGTGTCCTGGGCAAACAGCTTGAGGTCATCAGTGAGGACGGCGCCAGCGAACCGACCAAGTTCGCGGAGCGCGCCGGGAAACTGATCCAGCAGGACTGCACCGCCGCGGTGTTCGGCGGCTGGACCTCGTCAAGCCGCAAGGCGATGCTCCCCGTGTTTGAGGCCAACGACGCGCTGCTGTTCTATCCGGTGCAGTACGAGGGCCTGGAGTCGTCGAAGAACATCTTCTACACCGGGGCCACCACCAACCAGCAGATCATTCCTGCCTTGGACTACCTGGCCGAGCAGGGAACCAAGTCCCTTTTCCTGGTTGGCAGTGACTACGTCTTCCCGCGAACAGCCAACAAAATCATCCAAGCCTACGCCGCGGCCAAGGGCATCGAAGTCCTCGGCGAAGAGTACGCCCCGCTGGGCTCCACGGAATTTTCCACCATCGTCAACAAAGTCCGGGACTCCAAGGCCGACGCGGTCTTCAACACCCTCAACGGCGACAGCAACGTGGCCTTCTTCCGCCAGTACAAGAGCGTTGGCCTGACGGCGGACAGCATGCCCGTGGTCTCTGTTTCCATCGCCGAAGAGGAAGTCCCCGGCGTCGGCCTGGACAACGTCGAAGGCCAACTGACGGCCTGGGATTACTACCAGACCCTGGACTCGCCGGCCAACAAGAAGTTCGTGGCGGCGTTCAAGGCGAAGTTCGGCACCGAGCGCGTAACGAGCGACCCCATGGAAGCCGCCTACACCTCCCTGTACCTCTGGAAGGCAATGGTGGAGAAGGCGGGATCCTTTGAGGTGGACAAGGTGCAGGCCGCCGCGGACGGTGTGACCTTCGAAGCGCCTGAAGGCCTGGTCACGGTCAACGGGGAGAACAACCACATCACCAAGACACCCCGCATCGGCAAGATCAATTCAGCGGGCCTGATCGACACGGTGTGGTCATCGCCCGCGGCCGTTGAACCGGATCCGTATCTGTCCACCTACGACTGGGCCAAGAGCCTGGCCAAGTAGCGGCCGCGGAAAACATCGACGAAAGGCCTGCTGGAATGGAACTCCTAATAGGGCAGATGTTCGCCGGACTCAGCCTCGGCTCGGTGCTGCTCCTGGCGGCACTGGGACTGTCGTTGACCTTCGGCCAGATGGGGGTCATCAACATGGCCCACGGCGAGTTCATGATGGCCGGGGCCTACACGGCCTTTGTGGTCCAGCAGGCCATCTCCGACGCCGGCGTATCGCTGCTGGTTTCCATTCCCGCAGGCTTCCTGGTGGGAGGTGTCCTGGGGCTGGTGCTCGAGGCGGTGCTGTTGCGCCGCATGTACCACCGGCCCCTGGACACCCTCCTGGTAACTTTCGGGGTGGCCCTCATCCTGCAGCAGGCCGCACGTGACATTTTCGGCGCACCCAGCGTCGATGTCCGCGCACCGGGGTGGCTGCAGGGAAACATCGAGTTGCTGGGCGCTCCCATCCCGCTGACCCGGCTCTTTATCCTGGGGCTCTCGCTGCTGTGCCTCGCCGGCCTGGTCCTCCTCCTGAAGGCCACGCCGCTCGGGCGCCGTATCCGGGCCGTTGTGCTGAACCGGGACCTCGCGGAAACGAGTGGGGTGTCAACCCGGCGCAGCGACCAACTGACGTTCTTCATCGGTTCGGGCCTGGCCGGCATCGCCGGCGTCGCGGTCACTCTAATAGGTTCAACAAGCCCGTACCTCGGCACCAACTACATAGTGGATGCCTTCCTGGTGGTGGTGGCCGGGGGTATCGGCCAGATCAAGGGGGCCGTCATCGCTGCCTTTGCCCTGGGAGTGCTGCAGTCCGTCTTCGAGTACTCGACGACGGCCAGCATCGGCAAGGTCCTGATCCTGATCGTGATCGTGGTGTTCCTCCAGCTTCGGCCGCAGGGCATCTTCAGCCTCAAAACAAGGAGCCTGGCATGAAAAGCCTGTTGCGCGGGCGGTTGGGAACCGTGGCCGGATTCACCCTTGGTGCGGTCCTGCTCCTGGGAGTTGCACCCGCGGTGCTTCCGGCGTTCAACCTCGGCCTGCTAGGGAAGTTCCTCTGCTTTGCCATCGTGGCAGTCGGCATCGGCCTGGCGTGGGGACGCGGCGGCATGCTGACCCTGGGCCAGGGCGTGTTTTTCGGGCTTGGCGCCTACATTATGGCCATGCACATGAAGCTGGCCGACGCATCGCTCTTCGGCGGCTCCGGGGTGCCGGACTTTATGTCCCTCTACGGCAGCGGCGAGGTTCCCGGCTGGTGGGAACCGTTCCGGAGCCCCGCGGTGACGCTCCTCGCCGTGGTCCTGGTTCCGGGGCTGGTGGCACTTGTCCTGGGCCTGGCGATTTTCAAGCGCCGCGTCAAAGGTGCCTATTTCGCAATTCTCAGCCAGGCCCTGGCGGCCGCCTTCGCCGTGTTCCTGATCGGCCAGCAGGCAACAACCGGCGGTTCCAACGGACTCAACGGGTTCCGGTCCTTCTTCGGTTTTGACCTGAAGGACCCGAACAACAAGCTCATGCTGTACATGATCGCGGCGGTGGTCCTACTGCTGTCGCTCGCCATCGCCCGGCAGCTGATGCGCAGCCGTTTCGGCGAGCTGCTGGTGGCGGTCCGGGACCAGGAGGAGCGCGTCCGTTTCCTGGGCTACGATCCGGCGACCGTCAAAACCGTCATCTACGTTGTTGCAGCTGTCCTGGCAGGCGTTGCCGGGGCGCTGTTCGTCCCGCTGGTCGGGATAATCTCACCGGCGGATGTGGGCGTGATCCCGTCCATTGCATTCCTGATCGGCGTCGCGATCGGCGGCCGCGGCACCCTCCTGGGGCCGGTCCTCGGCGCCGTCTGCGTCGCCGCGGCCCAGTCCAGCCTGTCATCCACTTTCCCGTCCTTCTGGGTGTACTTCCAGGGCCTGCTGTTTGTCCTGGTCATCGGGTTTATGCCGGGCGGGCTTGCCTCATTGCCGGCGCTGCTGGGCAGGCGGCGCAGAACGCCGCCCGAAGCGTCAGCGCCTGGTTCCAAAGCGCCCAGTGCCGCGCCGCCAGATCCCGTAGCGCCGCCCTACGCGCCAGATCCCGACGTTGAGGAGCGAGCCACCAAGCCTGAGGAGGTCAGCAGATGACGACGCCCACGCTGCTCCCTGACGGGGAGCCCCAGGCCGGGGGCTGGCGCCGCGGCCGGCCAAAATACCTCGAAGTCCGTAACCTCTCGGTTTCCTTTGACGGATTCCCCGCCGTGGACAACGTCAACCTTGATGTGATCCAGGGTGACCTGCGGTTCCTGATCGGACCCAATGGTGCCGGGAAAACGACGGTAATTGATGCCATCACCGGGCTGGTGCCGGCTACGGGATCGGTGAACCACACCGGCACAGAGATCCTCGGCCGCAAAGTGCACAAGATCGCCCGGCTCGGTGTGGGGCGCACGTTCCAGACCGCAAGTGTGTTTGAGAACCTCTCCGTACTCCAGAACCTCGACATCGCTGCCGGGTCCGGCCGCAGCCCGCTGCAGATGCTCCGCCGCCGGACGTCCGTGGACCCGGCCGTGGAAGAGGCCCTGGAAATCATCGGCCTGGCAGGCGCGGCGGACAAGAAGGCAGGCATCCTCGCCCACGGACAGAAGCAGTGGCTGGAAATCGGCATGCTCCTGGTGCAGAACTCGGACGTGCTCCTGCTGGACGAGCCAATCGCGGGGATGAGCCAGGACGAGCGCGGGGAAACCGGCGAGCTGCTGCGCCGCATCGCAGCCAACCGGATCACCCTGGTAATTGAGCACGATATGGACTTCGTCCGGGAGTTCGCCACGTCAGTCTCTGTCCTTGCCGCGGGCAAGGTCCTCAGTGAGGGAAGCGTAGCGCAGGTGCAGGCCGACAAGAAGGTGCAGGACGTGTACCTGGGGACCTCGGCAACGGAAGGCCAATGATGCTCGAAATCGAAAATCTGCAGACCGGTTACGGCCGTACCCAGGTGATCTCCGGGGTGAGCGTGACCGTCCGGGAGGGAGCCGTCGTCTCGGTTCTGGGGCACAACGGCGCCGGCAAAACGACGCTGCTGCGCGCCGTCGTCGGGCTCCTCAAACCCATGGCCGGACGCATCACCCTGGACGGGGAGGACATCTCGGCCCTCCGCCCACACCAGCGGGTGGCGCGGGGCATGGCCTATGTACCGCAGGGCCAGCAGTCATTCGGGCAGCTGTCCGTTATGGAGAATCTGCAGCTCATCGCGGACGGGCGCAGAAACGGCAATGAACGCGTGGCAGAGGCCCTCGATATGTTTCCCGCGCTCCGGCCGCTGCTGGCACGGCGGGCCGGGCTGTTGTCGGGTGGCCAGCGGCAGCAGCTTGCCATTGCCCGGGCGTTGATCACCGGGCCGCGCCTTCTGATCCTGGACGAACCAACCGAAGGCATCCAGCCCAACGTTGTGGCCGAGATCGAACGGACCATCCTCAAGCTGTCCCAGCGCAACGGCATGAGCATCCTCCTGGTGGAGCAGCACATCGGTTTTGCCCTCCATGCCGCGGACAGCTACTACGTCCTTTCGGCCGGAAGGGTTTCCTCCTCGGGAGCCGGCGGCGCCGGATCAGCGGGCAATGTGCGGCAGGCGATGCTCATCTGAGGCGAGAACAATGCTTGTCTGATGCCGAAAAGCGAGTACTCACTACTCGTGACCGGACCACCCCCACTGGCTTGAATGGAACTTCAGCTAGGTCTCACAGTGCAGGTTCGAGCCTTTGGGGGTTTTCGCGTGTTTGGTTCTTCAGTCGTTATGTTCGCAGGGTCCAGTGCCGGGCTGATCCTGCTTGCCATCGGTCAGACCGTCGTTGTGGTTTGCATGTGCTTTGACATGGTGCGGGCGCTGTCCGTGCCGAGGTCGCACCGGCGCTATGTGGCCAGCACGGTCTTCCGGACGCTGGCCGTTCCGTCCATCATCGCCGCGGGGATGAGCGTGCTGATCGACGCACTGGCGTGGTCCTGGATGGACGTTGGCATGTCGATGTTCGTGATGGTGGCGATCATCTTCCGCCTGCACCACGACAAGGACGAGGACAACTGGTGGAAGGGCAAGGGCAAAAAACTCGCCCGCTGGGCCCGCCGACAGCTCAGTTCCGGAACGTCGGTAGCGCCGGCGATGGGGTAGGACTCCGCTGGTCCCGGCTCACGGTCGCACGGGCCGGTTGTGGCTTGCATCACGGCCGCGTAGACTTCCACTTCAGGGCAGGATTCATATATAGAACATCAAGTTCTATTATCGAACTCGATACCTGCCAGCCGCACAACGAAGTGAGGAAAGCCCGTGCAGTTCCACCACCACGGTTACGTATCCGGTGACCCGCGGGTCCAGCCGGCCGCCGGCGAAGGCCTGGACCGTCCCGCAGAGCTTCCCGACGAAGTGGACGTGCTCATCGTCGGCACCGGTCCTGCGGGCATGCTCACTGCGGCCCAGCTCTCCCGGTTCCCCGGCGTCACCACGCGCATCGTGGAGCGCCGCCCCGGGCGGCTCGTCATCGGCCAGGCGGACGGTATCCAGGCCCGCAGCGTCGAAACCTTTCAGGCGTTCGGGTTCGCGGAGCGCATCATCGCCGAGGCGTACCGCATCACCGAAATGGCGTTCTGGAAGCCGGACCCCGCCGACCATTCCCGGATCGCCCGCGCCGCCCGCACGCCGGACGACCCCACGGGCATCAGCGAGTTCCCGCACCTGATCGTCAACCAGGCCCGCGTGCTGGACTACTTCGCCGAGTACATGGCCAACGCGCCAGCGCGGATGTCGCCCGACTACGGCTATGAGTTCCGCAGCCTCGAAATCGGCGACGGCGACCACCCCGTCACCGTGAGGCTCGTCCACACTTCAGGACCTGAGGAGGGCCAGGTGCGTGTGGTCCGCGCCAGGTACGTCGTCGGCGCGGACGGCGCACGCAGCAAGGTGCGCGAATCGATCGGCTGCACCATGGCCGGCGACCAGGCCCATCACGCGTGGGGAGTCATGGACGTCCTCGCCGTCACCGACTTCCCCGACATCCGCACAAAATGTGCCATCCAGTCCGGTGCGGGCGGCAGCATCCTGCTGATCCCGCGCGAAGGCGGCCACCTCTTCCGCATGTACGTTGACCTCGGCGAGGTCGCGCCGGAGGACCACGGGGCCGTGCGCAGCACCACCATCGAGCAGATCATCAGCCACGCGAACACCATCCTGCACCCCTACACCCTGGACGTCCGCAACGTCGCCTGGCACAGCGTGTATGAGGTCGCCCACCGCCTCACGGACAGGTTCGACGACGTCCTTCCGGACCAGCGCGGGACGCGCACACCCCGCGTGTTCATCACCGGCGATGCCTGCCACACGCACAGCGCCAAAGCCGGCCAGGGCATGAACGTCTCCCTGCAGGACGGCTTCAACCTCGGCTGGAAGCTCGGCCATGTGCTCGAGGGCCGCAGCCCCGCCAGCCTGCTGGCCACGTACTCGGCCGAGCGCCAGGTGGTGGCGAAGAACCTGATCGACTTCGACAAAGAGTGGTCCACCATGATGGCGAAGAAGCCGGAGGAGTTTGCGAACCCCTCCGAGCTTGAGGACTTCTACGTCAATACCGCCGAGTTCCCCGCGGGCTTTATGACCCAGTACACGCCGTCCATGATTACCGCAGAACCGGTGCACCAGCACCTGGCCGCCGGCTTCCCCATCGGCAAACGGTTCAAGTCCGCGCCCGTGGTGCGGGTGTGCGACGGCAACCCGATGCATCTCGGCCACCACGCCACGGCGGACGGCCGGTGGCGCATCTACGTCTTCGCCGACGCGGCAGCACCCCAGACGGCGTCGCCGCCCACAGAACATCCGACGCCGGGACAACGGGATGCCGGACAGCCGACGGCAGGACAGCAGGCGCCGCCGTCGGCCGTCGTCGACTTCGCCGAGTGGATCGCGAACTCGCCGGAATCGCCGCTGGCCGCGACGCCGTCGGGCGCTGACCGTGACGCGTGGTTCGACGTGAAGGTCATCTACCAGCAGGACCACACGAGCGTTGATATCGGTGCCGTTCCGGCGGCGTTCAAACCCGCCGTCGGGCCATTCCAGCTGACCGACTACGAGAAGGTCTACGCCACCGATCCCGCCGCTGACATCTTCGAGCTCCGCGGCCTGGACCGCGGCGGCGTGGTGGTGGTGGTGCGGCCAGACCAGTACGTGGCGAACGTCCTGCCGTTGGGTGCGACGGCGGAACTCGCCGCGTTTTTCGCTCCCCTCCTACTGCTCCGCGAGACGCGGGAGCTGCCCAAGGAGGCATGACCGGCGGGGCATCGGTCCGCGGTCCCAACTTCGAGAATCGCCCTCCCGCTCCAGCGGCCAGCGATCAGGCAGTGACTGTCTGCGCGGTCCGGAACTCGGCAGCGGGATAGACACCCAGGATGCGGACTTCGGTGGTAAAGAAATCCAGTTCCTCAAGGGCCAGGCGCAACGGCAGGTCCTCGGGGTGTCCTTCGACGTCCACCATGAACATCGTGGCGGCGAATTCGTCGCCCACCATGTAGCTTTCCAGCCGCGTCATGTTCACACCGTTCGTGGCGAATCCGCCCAGGGCCTTGAACAGCGCCGACGGGACATTCCTGACGCGGAACACAAAGCTGGTCACCGCCGGTCCGGGCAGCTCTTCTCGGGTGGGCAGTTCCTTTTCCCGCGCCAGGACCACAAAACGGGTGGTGTTGGACGGGTCGTCCTCGACCCGCGACGCCAGCACCTCGAGGCCATAGATCTCGGCCGCGAGCGGGGGAGCGAGGGACAGTTTGGTGGGGTCGTTCCACTCCCGGACCTCCCGGGCGGATCCGGCGGTGTCCCCGGCAATGACCGGACGCAGCCCGGCCTCCCGGATCAGGCGGCGGCACTGACCCAGGGCGTGGATGTGGCTGTGGACCTCGGTGGCCGCCTCGAGGGTGCTGCCCGGAATGCCCAGCAGGTCAAAGTGGATGGGCAGGAAGAACTCGCCCACGATCTGCAGGTGCGACTGGGGGAGCAGGATGTGGATGTCCGCCACCCTGCCGGCGATCGAGTTCTCAATCGGAATCATCGCCAGCTCCGCCTCGCCGCTGGAGACCAGCTCGAAGGCGTCCTCAAAGCTGGCGCAGGGAACACTGTCCAGCTGGGGGAACATCTGCTTGCACGCGATATTGGAGTTGGCGCCGGGCTCACCCTGGTACGCAATCTTCTGGGCCATGGTCCGTATGGTTTCACGGCAGGTGCCTGCCCACCCAACTGAGTAGCGTCAAGTGCCGTTTTGAGGGTCCAAGACGGCAGATAGCGCTACTCAGTTGGGGAATCAGAGGTGGGTGACGCGGAGCCAGAGGCATTGGTGCGGCGCAGCAGTCTTGGCTTAGCCCGCGCCCAGCCGCATGGATACCTGGTACCGGTCGGAGCGGTACGTTGAGACGGCGTATTCGATGGGCGTGCCGGGGTCCTCCTGGCCGGTGAACGAACGGCGCCGGAAGAGCAGGACGGGTGCCCCCGGTTCGATGTCCAGCAGCGCGGCGGTCTCGTCAGGGGCGGCGGCAGCCTCGACGGTCTGCTCCGCATGCTGCACCGGGTGCCCCGCGGCGCCAAGGGCCCGGTATAGGGATCCCGTCAGGTCTTCCGAGAGTAGCCCGGGGACCAGCGCGGGCGGCAGCCACGATTCGTCCACACTGACGGGCGCGCCGTTCGCGAGCCGCAGCCTGCGGACGCGATACGCCGCTTCCCCGGGCGCCAGGCCGAGGTGATCGGCGGCCGCCGCCGGCGGCATTGCGGTGGTGGCGTTGATGACCCGTGTGCTGGGTTCGAATCCGGCTGCCCGCATGTCCTCGTTGAACGAGGCCAGGTGCAGGGTGGAACGCACCAGCCCGTGGGAGACGAACGTGCCCTTCCCCTTGATCCGCACCAGCGCGCCGTCCTGGACCAGATCCGAAATGGCCCGGCGCACCGTGATGCGGGAGACGCCGAACTGCTCCTCCAGTTGCCGCTCACCCAGCAGGGCGTCCCCGGGCCGCATTGTGGCGGCCACCAGATGCTGGAGTTGCCTGCGGACCCAGACGTGTTTTAGTTCCCCTGCCGTTTCCATGTCTCCTATTTTCCGGGAATTTTGAACAGGTGGCCGCCTGCTTCCACGCGGCCACCGGAGGCCGGAGGTTCGATGGCGTCCGCCCTGCTGTCCAGGACGACCACGGGACTGCACATGCTCAGGTCCTTTGAGCGGACGAATGTGACGTCCACGGTGATCATGGGGTCCCCGGCACGGACCTGGTCGCCCTTCTGCGCGAGCACGGTGAAGCCCTCGCCCTTCAGGCCGACGGTGTCGATGCCGACGTGGACCAGCACTGCGGGCCCGGACGCGTGCTGGACGATGTAGGCGTGCGGCATGACCTTGATGACCCGGCCGTCCAGCGGTGCGACGGCGGTGAGGACGCCGGCGTCGTCGTCGGGAATTACGGCGGCGCCGCCACCTACAAGCCCCTTGGCGAACACGGGGTCCGGCACCTCGTTCAGGGGAATGAGCCGGCCCGGCAGGGGGGCGACAACGCTGATGACCTGGGCCGGTGCTTCCGTGCCCACATCAGGCGTGCTCACGTCAGGCGTGCTCACCTCAGGACTGCTCACATCAGGTCCTGGATGTCTTCGGCGAGGCTTTCGGCTTCCGGGCCCACAACCACTTGGACCACCGTGCCGGACATCATGACGCCGTGGGCACCCGCGGCCTTGAGTGCGGCCTCGTCAACCCGGGAGGAGTCCACCACCTCGGTGCGAAGGCGGGTGATGCACCCTTCGATTTCTTCGACGTTCTCGGCGCCGCCAAGGGCGGCGAGGATGATTTCTGCTTTGGACATGTCCACTCCTGAATTCGTTTCGCGGTGAATGACGCCGGGTCCGGAAGCTTTTTTACGGCCTGAGGTTGACAACTGAGGTCGGCGCCCTTCACAGTGATGGTTGTCACTGGTTATAACCAGTTAGCTAGACTCTACTGAATCAAGCATCCACGCACAAGCACCACCCTCTTCGAGACGAGGAACATCATGACCACGGAAAACCCATCAGCTTCCGCCGGGGCCGGCTCGCTGGCCGCCCCCGCCCCCGCCCCGGGCAAGGGCAAGGGCAGCGGAAAAGCGCTGCAGAACATGCAGCGCTTCGGCCGCAGCCTTATGCTCCCCATCGCCGCCCTGCCCGCCGCGGCGCTGCTTTTGCGCCTGGGCCAAGACGACCTGCTGGGCAGGTTCGAATCCCTGACCACCGTCGCCCAGGTCATCGGCGCCGCCGGCGGCGCCCTGTTCGAGAACCTGCCGCTGCTCTTCGCCGTCGGCATCTCCTTCGGTTTCGCCAAAAAGGGTGACGGTTCCACGGCCCTTGCCGCCGTCGTCGGATACCTGGTCCTCACCAACGTCTTCAAGGTCATGGCCCCGCTGGTGCTGGGAGCCGCCCCCGAGGGCGGCAAGGATCCCGTCATCAATTACGGCGTGCTGGCAGGCATTGTGATGGGCCTGACGACGGCGCTGCTGTGGCAGCGTTTCCACCGCACCACCCTGCCGGACTGGCTGGGCTTCTTCGCGGGCCGCCGCCTGGTGCCCATCCTGACGTCCTTCGCCGCCATCGTGATCGGCGTGGCCATGGCGCTGCTGTATCCGCTGTTCAACAACGGGCTGACTGCCGTGGGCAACACGGTGGCGGACAACACCGTGGTGGGCAGCGGGGTCTACGGCGTCCTCAACCGGCTGCTCATTCCGCTGGGCCTGCACCACATCCTGAACTCCATCGTCTGGTTCATTATCGGCGACTACGACGGCGCCCACGGCGACCTGAACCGGTTCTTCGCCGGGGACCCCACCGCTGGCGTCTTTATGACCGGCTTCTTCCCCATCATGATGTTCGCCCTGCCCGCAGCCGCCCTCGCCATCTGGCAGGAAGCCAAGCCGTCGCAGAGGAAGATCGTGGGCGGCGTGATGCTCTCCACCGGCCTCACGGCCTTCCTCACCGGGATCACTGAACCGCTGGAATTCTCGTTTATGTTTGTGGCCTGGCCGCTGTACGTCGTCCACGCCTTCCTGACCGGGACGTCCATGATGCTGGTCAACTTCCTCGGCATCCATCACGGGTTCGGCTTCTCAGCAGGAGCGATCGACTATGTCCTGAACTTCGGCATCGCACAGAATCCGCTGTGGCTGATCCCCATCGGGCTGGTCTACGCCGCGGTGTACTACGTGGTGTTCCGCTTTGTGATCCGTCGCTGGAACCTGCGCACCATGGGTCGCGAAGATGAAAACGACGAGAACGGCTCAATGGCCAAAGCCGATGCCAGCTGACCGGCCGGTGACCCTGGACGCCGACGGCGGGGTGGGGCTGCGGGGCCACCTCGTCACCGGCCGCCCGGGTGACGAAGTTATCGACGACGGCACCGTGGTGATGGCCGGAGGGAACATCATGTGGTGCGGCCCGACGGCAGACCTGCCCGAAGGTTTCGACGCCGACATCCGGCAAGTGCCGCTCATCCTGCCCGGACTCGTGGACGTGCACTGCCACGGTGCCGTGGGGCACACTTTCTCCGCGGATGCGGACGGTGCACGCCTGGCTGCCGGCCACCACGCAGCGCAGGGCACGACGTCGGTACTCGCCTCGCTCGTCTCGGCGCCGTCGCAGGTGCTACTGGAACAGATCGCTGTGCTGCGGGACCTGGTGCAGGACGGCACCCTGGCCGGCCTGCACCTGGAAGGGCCGTTCATCACCAAAAGCATGTGCGGGGCCCAGGACCCGGCAGCCATCATCGACGGCGACCCGGCGCTCCTGCAGCAGTGGCTTGAGGCGGGACACGGGACCGTGCGGTCAATGACTCTTGCCCCCGAAACCCCGCACTTTGCCGAGCTGGTGCAGCTCTGCCGGGATCACGGCGTCGTGCCTTCCCTTGGCCACACCGCCGCTACGGCTTCCCGCACCCGGGAAGTCCTGGGCGGCGTAGACGGTGGGGTTGGCGGCCCGTGGTCGGCCACGCACCTGTTCAACCGGATGCCCCCGCTGGGCCACCGCACGCCCGGGCCCATCGCGGTCCTGTTGCAGGCGGCCGAACAGTCACCCGGGCAGGTGGTGCTGGAACTGATTGCCGACGGCGTGCACCTGGACCCGGAGATCGTCCGCATGGTCTTCGGGCTGGTGGGACCCCGCTCCATTGCGCTCATTACGGATGCGATGGCAGCGGCGGGCATGTCCGACGGCCACTACACTCTCGGCAGCCTGGACGTGCTGGTCCAGGACCGTGTGGCACGGCTGGCCGGCACCGCCGACGCCGGTCCCGGGGCGATCGCCGGCGCGACGAGCCTGCTGCTGGAAAACGTGCGCCGCTGCGTTGAGTGGGGCGTTCCCCTGGCCGATGCCGTCATGGCGGCTACCTCAACCCCGGCGCGGCTGATGGGCCTGGATCGGCCTGGCCCCAACCGGGTGGGCGCCATTGCCCAGGGTTTCCGGGCGGACGTGCTGGTGACCACCGAAGAACTTGAACTCGTGCAGGCCTACCGCGCCGGCACACCACAAACGCAGGAAAGGAATGACCGTGCAGATAGTTCTGTGTGAGTCCGCCGATCACGTAGGAGCCCGCGCGGCGGACATCATCGAGGCCAGGGTCCGGCAAGGACCGGCCGTGCTGGGGCTGGCGACCGGCGGCTCCCCGCGATCCACCTACCAGGAGCTCATCCGGCGGCACCGCGAGGAACAACTCAGCTTCAGCCAGGTCACCGGCTTCACGCTGGACGAATACGCGGGTCTGCCGCCGGAGCACGGCCAGTCGTACTACTCCACCATCCGGCGGGAGTTCGTCGACCATGTGGACCTGCCCTTGGAACGGCTCTTTACCCCGCAGGGGGACGCGCCGGACCTGGTGGCCGAAGCTGACCGTTATGACGCAGCCATCGCCACCGGCGGGGGTGTGGACATCCAGATCCTGGGCATCGGCGCCAACGGCCACATAGGCTTCAACGAGCCGACGTCGTCACTGGCTTCCCGCACGAGGGTGAAGACCCTCGCCGGGGCCACTCGGGCTGACAACGCGCGGTTCTTTTCCGACGGCGATGTTCCGCGGCTGTGCCTGACGCAGGGCCTCGGGACCATCCGCGACGCCAAACTGGCTGTGCTGGTGGCGATGGGGGAGAACAAGGCCGCCGCTGTCCGGGCCATGGTGGAAGGGCCGGTCAGCGCCCACTGCCCCGCCTCGGTGCTCCAGCTGCACCGCAGGGCCGTGGTCATCCTGGACCCGGGAGCCGCTTCCCAGCTGAGCCTGCTGGATTACTACCGGGAAGCCCAGGAGTTCAACGACAAGCTGGGCCAAACACCCACAAGGCCCTGGCTCCAGCAGCCGGTCAGCCGTTGATGACCTGCGGCATGCCGAGGGCTTTGAGGCCTTCGATGCCGAACTCCAGGCCGTAGCCGGACTGCTTGGCTCCGCCGAAGGGGACGCGGGGGTCAACTGCGCCGTGCTTGTTGATCCAGACCAGGCCGGCTTCGAAGCGTGAGGCCACTTCGCGTGCGGCGGACCGGCGTTTCCTCTGTGGAAGCCGGATCGGTGTGGGACGTCGACGCAACGGTGGCGCTGCCGTGCGCCACGCAGAACGAGCTCGACGGCGATGCCTGCCGCGCGGTTGGTCCGCAACGGCCTGGTCGCCGTCGGCGAAGGCGCCAACATGCCCTCCACCCGTGACGCTGTCTCAGTGTTCCAGGATGCCGGTGTGTGCTGTTCGGGCCGGGCAAGGCCGCCAACGCAGGCGGCGTGGCGATGCCGTCGCCGGAGATGCAGCAGAACGCCAGCGGCGATTCCTGGTCCTTCGAGCACACCGAGCAGCGGCTCACCGAGATCATGGTGGGAATCCACTACCGCTGCGCGTCAACGGCGGACGAGTACGGCGACCCCGGCAACTACGTGCTGGGCGCCAACATCGGCGGCTTCGTCAAGGTTGCTGACTCCATGCATGCGCAGGGGCATATCTAGGCAGGGGTTATCTGGGCCGGGCTTATCTAGCTCCTGCACCACGACCGAACGCGTTTCAGTGCGACCACGGACCCAACAACGGGTCCGTGGTCGCACTGCGTTGTGGGACCTGGGTTTGTGGGGCGCCTGGATCAGGCGCTGACGACGAGTTGCCAGTTCGGGAACGGGTCTTCGGGCAACGGTCCGTCCGGGAGCGCGCCGTCTGGGAACAGTGCATAGTAGAGCAGCGCATTGTCGGGGAGGTCTTCGTCGGGCAGTTCATGGTCGGGCAGTTGGAGGTCGACGAGGTGAAGATCCGGATCCGGGTCCTCCGGCAGCGGATAGTCCGGACGTGGATCTTCGGGGACGCCGTGCTCTTCCGGTACGCCGGGATCTTCGAATCCGGCCCGATCAGCACGGAGGACGGCGTCTGGCCATGGCTGTGGCCAGTGGGGTGGTTCCCAGTCGGGGTGTTCGCTTTGGTAGTGGCGTCCGGTGGGTGATGTCCAGCCGGGTGGTTCATTCTTGGTTGCTGCTTTGGGTGTCCAGCCGCTGGTGTGTTTCAGCCTGTGGTGTTTGGGGCATGGCTGTCCGAGATTTGATATGCCGGTGGTGCCGCCGTGCGCCCACGCGAGGAGGTGGTCCGCTTCGTTGTCGAGGGAGTGGTTGCCGCAGCCAGGGAACGGACACTTCCCGTCCCGCAGCCGAAGCCATTGGCGTTGGGCTTTCGTGAGCCGGTAGCTGGTCCGCCCGATCTCCAGCGGAGCCCCGTCGCGGGGGTCGATCAGGACCCGGTGGAAGGACTCGGCTCCGTCGGCGATGAGCTGCCGGGCCATGGACGGTGGGATCGGGCCGTAGCCGTCCAACATGGCGGGCTCCTCAGTGAGGCCCAGCAGCGACATCACCGGGACCGTGACAAGGACCTGTGCCCGCGGCGACGGAACACCGACCCCCATGTTTCCCCCGTCGCTGCCGGCCGCATCACCGGTCCCGCAGAGGAGCCAGGTGGCGACGGTGTCAGCGCGGAGCTGGCTGAGGGTCCGCCCTTCCTCCGGGCCCTGCAGGGCCCTGGCGGCGGCAGTAGTCCGGTCCCAGATCCCTGCCGCCTGATCCGCGGGAAGGTAGGCGGAGAGCCAGGCCATACCGTCACGGTCCGGGGCATACTCCAACCGCCGGTCGGCGGCGCACCTGGTGTGGCGCTTTTCGATGCTGACCGGATGATGGCGCTCCCGCCAGGTCCTGGCCTTGTGCCGGAACCTGCCGGGGGCGAGCTCACCGGCCGGGCACCCACGTGCCGGATTCTCGACGTCGGGGTCCAGGAAATGCTGTTCGAGGGCTTGGGCACCCGCAGGGTCGAGGTTCACGGTTTCGTCGATCATGATCCGGGCGTGCTGCCACGAAATGCTCCCGGCCTGCAGCGCCGAGAACGTCACCGGCAGGGCGGTGGTCAGCGCGTGCGCCTCCGCGAGCAGGGCACCGGCACTGCGTTCGCTGACCGTCAGGGCACAGGCCACCTCAGCGACCACGGCCATCTCCTGACCTCTGTGGTCCTGCGGCGACTCAGCAGGACCCGCAAGGGCCTGTGCCGCCCCGCTGTAACCGGCAGCCAGCCAGGCCTTCAGGGCGGCACTTTTCGCGTCCAGCCGTGAGATCTCGGTCAGCCCGTCCAGGAAACCATCCGCCCTCCGGCGCAGCGGATCAGCATCCCAGGAACCCGAGGAAACGGGCCGGCCGCGGAGCGCCACAGCAAGCTCAGCGAAAGACGCCGCAAGCGCCTCCGCCGTCGCCACAGCTCCTCTGATATCCATACCCAAAGCATCCCAGCAGGGTCTGACAAAAACGGAGAGGATAAACGCCTATGTGGATAACTCCGCTGACATCATTCTTGAAGTGCCGGCGGGGCGGCAGTGGCCACAAGTGTCCGTTCGCGCAGGGGCAAAGGGCGCGGAGCTTAAGTGTCCGTTCGCGCTCAGTCCTTGAACAGCCCCGCGAGGTCCTCGGCCGTGATCGACCCGCTGGACAGGGCGTCGCCCTCCATCACATCCGCGAACAGCTGCGACTTCCGGGCCTTCAGCGCCATGACCTTTTCCTCGATCGTGTCCTTGGCCACCAGCCGGTAGACCATGACATTCCGAGCTTGCCCGATCCGGTGCGTCCGGTCCACGGCCTGCGCCTCCGACGCGGGGTTCCACCAGGGATCGAGCAGGAAAACGTAGTCGGCCTCGGTCAGGTTCAGGCCAAAGCCGCCGGCCTTCAGCGAAATCAGGAACACCGGCGCGCTGCCGTTCTTGAATTCGTTGACGACGTCGGTTCGGTTCCGGGTGCCGCCGTCGAGATAGCAGAACTCGATCTTCTCCTCCACAAGCCGCTCGCGGACCTTGCCCAGGAACCCGGTGAACTGGCTGAAGATCAGCGCCCGGTGGCCCTCCGCAACCAGATCCTCCAGCTGCTCGAACAGCACGTCCAGTTTGCTGGACCGGACGCCGGACAGCGACGGATCGACCAGCGACGCGTCCAGGCTGAGCTGACGCAGCAGGGTCAGTGACTGGAAGATGGTGAACCGGTTCTTGTTCACGTCCTCGATCAGGCCCAGGATCTTCTGCCGTTCACGCTGCAGGTGCGTCTGGTAGACCTTCTGGTGGCGCGGGTTCAGCACCACCTCCAGGATCTGCTCCTGCTTCGGCGGCAGGTCCTGGATGACCTGGTCCTTGGTGCGGCGCATCATGAGCGGACGGACCCGACGGCGGAGCTTGTCCAGCTGCCCCTTGTCGCCGTTCTTTTCCACCGGCTTCTGGTAGTACTCGGCAAACCGTTTGGGGCTGGAGAACAGGCCCGGCGCCACGATGGACGTCAGCGCCCAGAACTCCATGAGGTTGTTCTCCAGCGGGGTGCCGGTGATGGCCAGCTTGAACGCCGCGGGCAGCTTCCGGGCGCACTGGTAGGCCTTGGACTGGTGGTTCTTCACAAACTGGGCCTCATCGAGCACCAGACCCGCCCAGGTCTTGGAAGCATAGGAATCGTAGTCGATCCGGAACAGCGCGTAGGACGTGATCACGATGTCCGCGCCGGCGAGTTCAACGGCCGCATCCTGGCTGTTCTTGGCAAAGGTTTCGCTTACGATGCGAACAGTGAGGCCCGGAGCGAAGCGCGCGGCTTCCGCCGCCCAGTTGCCCACGACGCTGGTGGGGGCAACCACCAAAAAGGGAGTCACGCCGTCGGGCGCTGGAACATCGGACGCTGCTACCTGAGCCGGCGCGCCCGCTGCTGATCCCGGAGCCGTGCGAGCGGCCGCAAGCTCAGCAGCCTGCTCCTTCGCCGCGCACATCAGGGCGAGTGCCTGCACGGTCTTGCCCAGGCCCATGTCGTCGGCGAGGATCCCGCCGAGGCTGTGCCGGTACAGGAAGCTGAGCCAGTTGTAGCCCTCGAGCTGGTACGGCCGCAGCTCGGCATTGAGCGAGGGAGGCAGCGGCAGCCCGTTGATCCCGCCTTCGAGCAGCCCGCCCACGGCCTCACGCCAGGCGGCGGCCTGTTCATCGACAATGCCAAGCTGCGCGAGCTCGTCCCAGAGCCCGGCCTGGAAACGGCTGATCTGCAGCGGGGCATCCTTGTTATCCTGCAGCGAGCGGGCCTCCTCGATCAGGGCGCGCAGCTGGTGCAGTTCCGGCAGGTCCAGCGAGAAGTAGGCGCCGCTGGGCAGGAGCATCTTGGTCTGGCCCGCGGCCAATGCGGAGAACACGGCGGCGAAGGACACCGGCTGGCCCTCGAGCGAAATCTGGATGCCAAGGTCGAACCAGTCGCGCTGTTCGGTGGCCTTGGTGGAGATGGAAACGACCGGTGCTTCCTCGGCCTCGCGGTAGTCGGCGATGTCCCCGGCAGTGTCCACTGAAACGTCCGGCGCGTTCCGGAGCTCGGGCAGGACGTCCTCGGTGAAGGCCAGGGTGTCCAGGCCGTTCAGTTCGGCGGACGCGGACAGGCGTGGCGTGCCCCAGCCGCCGGTGGCCGATTCGCCCAGGGCCGGGACAACGTTCCACGGCTGGCCGATGCCCTCCAGAATGCGGGCCTCGGCGGTGTCGTCGCGGTAGCCGTGGTCGCCGGGGTGCCGCCACAGCGGTTGGGCCGTGACCAGGTTTCCGGACTTGTAGTGCCATTCCCAATGCAGCCGGACCCGGTGGTCCGCGCCGTAATTGGCCAGCAGGGAAAGGGTCGGGAGGGCCAGGGCGGGCAGCGCCACCGACTCGTCCGTCGCCGTGACCCGGGCAGCCTGCTTCAGCTTCGGGTAGAAGCCGGTGAGGAAGCGCGTCTCGTCCTTCGCCGGAATGTGCAGCGTGCTGCCGGCCGTGACGAAGGTCAGCAGCTCCTCGCTCAGCCCGCTCTCCAGCGGGGCCAGCGTGATCACATTCTCCGCGGAAACCCCGGGCAAAGCCTCCCCGCCCGTGGTCAGGAAAATGCCGTGCGCGGGGCGGCCAATGGTCCCCACCGACGCCGGATCAACGTCTTCCCCCTCAACGGTGATGGTGGGCGCGAGCTCCAGCCCGCCGTCGTCGTGCGTTGCGCCGGGAGCCGCAGCGTCCCCACCCACGGGTGAGCCGTATCGGCTCAAATTAAGCCCGACGGCGGCGGGAGACTCGGCGAGCCGCACCGGCTCGGTGCCGCGGCCGTGCACCAGGGCGAGGCCGATCTTTTTGGCGTCGGTGAGCAGGCTCCACATGTTCTTCCCGGCGAACGTGTTCAGGCCCAGCCACAGCGCGGAGGAGTTATGAACCCGGTTGGCGGCGGCGGTGTGTGCGGCCAGGAATGCCTGCATCCACTCGATGTGCGCCTCGTTGCATTCGCGGCGGAAGTTCAGGTAGCTCAGGGTGTTCCAGGAGACGTCGCCGCGGATCCACTTGCCCTTGGCGCCCATGATCACGGGCCGGGCCTTGAGCTGGCGGACGCTGCGGAGCGGGTCGCGGCGGCCTGTGTAGGAGAAGTGCGGCGCCGGTTCCTCGATCTCGAACTGGAGGGCCAGCGGGATGCCGCTGATGGACTGGGTGATGCCCGGCTGCGAAATGAGCGGGCTGAGGGCCTGCTCCCAGTCGGCCAGGTCCAGGTTGGCGGGCTGGCGGGAAAGCCGGGAAACTTCAGCCGGGGCCAGGAGCTGGACGCGGATGGCCGGGTTGTCCTCGGCGGCGAACAGCAGCGCGGCCACATGCTTGCAGTCCTTGCGGACGGGGCAGCTGCAGACACCCACGGTGCAGCTCCAGCCGCCCGATTTCCGCACCAGCTTGGCCGTGGTGGAGTAAGGGACGTCGGCACCTCCCCGGACCTTGCCCAGCATGAGCCCGGTGGCGGCGTCGAACGACATTCCGGAAACCCGGCTTCCCATGGCATACGCCAACCCGGCCGCGAGGGAGCGGTCGTTAATGGCGGGGGTCTGTATTGCCAGTGCCGCACTCTCGTCCGGTTGGGATGGCATGGTGCGCGCTACTTTCAGCTGGCCACGGGGGTGCCGTGTCCGATCGGAGGTTATCTGCTTCATCTTAGTTCGCCCGGCAGGAGCCTGAAACTTCGCCTGACGTTCACTTCCGCCTCAACACACCGCCGCCCCCGCCGACGTAGCGTGAAAGTGTCCTGAGCAGCACCGAAGCATTCAGCAGTGAGGAATCCCATGACCATGAGCCAGAACCCTGTCGTCCTGACCAAGGCCAGCATCGATGCAGGCAGCGAGGAGGTCGTAGATGCCAACGTTCATGTGGTGAACGCCATGTACGGGAAACTGCTCGACGCCGGCGAGATCGCGCCCGCGGCACTGGGCAGCTACTACGTTGACTTCTACGTCACGCAGTCCTTGGAGGGCGGCTTCGCCCAGTACGTGTTCACCGCGGACCGGGACGAAGTGGACCCGCTCATCCGCGAGGGCCTCGCCGGGATGGGCGCAACGGCCCACCTGGAACTCTTCAACCGGACCGTTGCGGCGTTTGATGCCTTGTCCGAAGAGGACGAAGAGCGCTACCTCGACGGCGACCTGGACACCGAGGAAGAGTCCAACGGCGCCGTGCGCACCATCGAAGAGCTCGATGGCGAGTTCGAGGAGCTGTTCGAAACCGAAAACATCACGGCGCTCAACGCCGCCTGGCTCCTGTCCCAGGAGGGCCTGCTGGTGCTCGACGACGAGGAGCTCGACGCGTACATCGAGCGTCAGGTTGCGCTCATCCCCAACCTCGAGGAGCGCCAGGCGGCGGCCGACGAGGAAGCGCTGGAGGACGCCCCGGACTTCGAGGTCATCATCCGCGAACTGTGCGACATCGCCGGCTACACGCTGCAGAAGATCACCATGGGCGACCCCAACTACATGCACGACGGCGAGAAGACGCTGGCCTGGCACTTCACCACGGACCACGGCGACTTCATCATGGTCGAGGATGACGAAGAGGCGTTCATGATCAACCCGGAGACTCAGGAAATCGTCGCCGCCGTTGAGTTCGAGGAAGCGGACGACGACGAGATGATCGACGCGTAGGGACCTCACCACGGTCCCGGGCCGGGTTCGTCGGAAGTTTCCGGCGACCCGGCCCGCCGTCGTTTCAGCTATTAGATGTTCTGGTCCAGCGCCCTGGCCAGGATTTCCAGCAGTTCCTCATCCACCTGGTCCACAGACGTGAGCCGGACGCGGCGGTCGAAGGGATCATCGGCCCGGGCCTTCAGGGCTTCCAAACGCCCTCCGGCGGCTGCGTCGAGGCGGAGCGCGACGTCCACGGCGGTGTTGGTGGTCCGGGTGACCTGGGCGAACTTCCGGCGCGGGCTGTGCAGCGAGACGTAGCCCTTCCGCATCTGGATCTCCACGCCCTCGGTGGCCGCCGCCCACGCCAGGAGCGCATCGGCGATGGGCCGGAGCCGGGCCCTGGAAAGAAATTTGGGAGGCGCCGTAACTTTCCCGGTCCGGCCAGCGATGAAGGGGGTGAAGGGTTCCTCACGGAGCCGGATCTGAATTGTTCTCTAGGTTTTGGAGTGTCACATGTCGTTGTTCACTGTTCTCGCAACCAGCAAAATCGCCGCCGGAGTACTCGCCGCGGGCACCCTGGCCGTCGGTGGAACCGGCGTCGCAGCAGCTTCCGGCGCCCTCCCGGCCGATGCACAGCAGACCGCCCACGAACTGCTCGGCGCCCCGGCCCCCAAGCTGGCCGCTGACGCCACCGAGTCGGCTTCCGCAAACGCTTCCGGTGATGCAGCAGTAACCGGCGAAGCAGCCGTCTCCGACGATGAGGTCGCAGCCGAGGCCAACGCATCCGCCGCTGCCGGCACCGCAGTGGACGCAGCTGGCGCCGCAGCCTTTGGCCTCTGCACCGCCTTCGCCAACGGTGGACTGAACGTTGCCTCCGAGGGCTTCTCGTCGCTGGTCATCGCCGCCGAGGGCGAAGGCAACGTTGACGCTTTCTGCACGGACGTCGTCGCACAGGGTGCCGCCTCTGCCGATGCCGACGCCGCTGGCGAGGGCTCTGCCTCCGCCAAGGCTGAGCGCCCCGAGCTGCCCGCTGTTCCCGCCGTACCGGCAGTTCCGGGTGTCGACGGCGAGCCTTCCGTTCCCGCCGTTCCTGCTGTTCCCGCCGTGCCGGGCGACGTTGTAGACGTTCCCGCCGTTTCGGGCCGCTAGGACCTGCTCAGCTAGTGTGGACTGCGGGAACCGGCTCCGGACGGACCGGATTCCCGCAGTCCACATGGCAGCCAGATAGCTGACCGACCGCAGCTGACCGACAGCAGCGGAGCACGCCGCGCCGAATACCGGGATGAGCGACTACGCTGCCCGGGATGGAGGAGCCACTGGTGCTAGACACTTTGGCCGAAGAAGACATAGATACATTTGCAGACACAGCCGGTGCTGATCCGGCTGTGCTCTTCGGCGCTGTCTATCGAACCTTGTCCGGAGCGGTCCTGGGTTACCTCAAGGCCCGTGGCGTGGATGATCCCGAGGCTGTCACCCAGGATGTGTTCCTGGCGTTTTTCCCCAAGATTGGTGAGCTGACCGGCGGCCTCCAGGGCGCCAAGTCGTTGGTATTCTCCATCGCCCACGCCCGGATGGTGGATTACTACCGGCGGGTTGAACGCAGGCCGGACTTCACTCCGTACGACCCCCTGCAGGACGGGCGCAGCACGGCGTCCGCGGAGGACCACGCCTTGGGCCACGGCGGCGGCGCGGCCCACTTGCTGGCAGGCCTGACCGATGAACACCGCCAGGTCCTGGCACTGCGGGTGGTGGCCGACCTCTCCATCGAACAGGTGGCCGGCATCATGGGCAAGTCCCAGGGTGCCATCAAGCAGCTCCAACGCAGGGCGCTGCAAAACCTCAAGGACCAGACTCTTAGAAGAAACCAGGCAGATCATGAGTGACACCGCAGGCTCACGCAACGGTTCCCGCGAGGACGCGTCTGTTGACCGGTTGCTGCTGGAGGCAGGGCTGCACGACGACGGCGGCCTCCGCCCCGTCCTGCTGGAGCTCCGGGCGCTCGCAGCCGAGCGGCCGGTACCTTCCGATGCGGTTGCCGCGCTTATGAGGCCTGCCGTGACACAGACTCCTGCCGTGACACACACTGCTGTCCCGACGCCTGCGCCGAGCCGCGCGGCAGCCACCCGTCACCTGGCGGTGGCGGCATCCCCTCAATCAGAGCCCACCGTAGCCCCCGCCGAGGCAACCGGCCAGCTCACGACCGCCACCGACGAGCTCGCCGCCCGCCGTCGGGCCAAGCGGAGGATCACCCTCACCACGCTGTCCGTGGCCGTTTCGCTGGCGGCCGGCGGCGCCGTTGCCGTGGCCTCCGACCAGGGGATCCGGGATTCCATCGGCCAGGTCAACCACGCAGTAACATCCTTCGTGTCCACCGTTGGCGGCGGGCCTGCCCCCGCGCCGGTGGAGACCCCGGCTCCGGGACCGGGCCAGCCCGCCGTCCCTGCCGTAGGACCCACCGGGACGGCTGACACTGTGCCGGTTCCGGCCGTACCGGGATCCGGTTCCAGCCAGGCCACGCAGCCCGCTCCGGCCCCTTCAGGTTCAGCGCCGGCAGTGCCCCTGCCGGACCTTCCCCTCCCCGAAAACGTCACGCCGGGTATGCCGGGTGGGCCGCTGAACGGCGAGGGACAGCCCCCGGCTCTGCCCCTGCCGGCCACGCCTCCAGTCCCGCTGCCCGGCCTCCATCCTTAAGCGGTCAATCCGTAGGCGGTCGATCCGTAAGCGCCAGAACTGTCAGTAGCCTGACGCCGCTGTCCGGATCATTTCCCCGGCCGGCGTGGCCAGGTACCAGACGTCGTTGACGCCCTGCCCCAGGACGTCGCCGGGATTCTTATCCTTCGCGAAGTAGTACAGCGGCAGTCCATTCAGGGTCACCTGCTTGGCCCCGTCCGGCGTCGTGATTGTCCCGAGCGTGCCGGTGACGCCTTCTGCGGCAGGCTTGGCCGCGGTGGTGAGGAGCGGTGGCCACGCGGTCAGGCACGCTCCCGTGCAGGCGCTGGTGCCGGAATCCTTCACGTCCTTGGTGAAGAAATAGACGCTCATGCCCGCGGAATCCACCACGATGTTGCCGGCGCTGGAGGATGCTGTCTTGAGGTCGACGGCGGCCGCTGCGGTGGGGGAGCCAGCGGTCGGGGCGGCGGAGGTTGCCGCTGGGCTGGTGGCCGCCGGAGTGGTGGTGGTGGTTCCGGGGCTGCCGCCGCAGCCTGCAAGTGCGGCTATGAGAGCCGCTGCGGCAAGACCTGTGCTCAAATGCTGTTTCATGGGGATGCTCCTTGGCTGGGGCCCGGCGTAGGATACCGGGCACTAACCGGTACGACGCACCAGGGTGAAGAATGGTTCAAAGTGAACCGTTTGCCGTCCGCCGACGTTATATCGCATGAGTGCACGGAGCTTCAGCGTCGTTGTAGTCGCGCATTTGTAACCGCAGACCGGATCAGGGACAGGAGGGCGGCATGCCGCTGGATGAGGACGTGGTGGCTGCGATCTACCGCGAACACGGCTCCGCCCTGCGCCGTTTTGTGCTCAGCGCGTCCCGGGACCCGCAGCTGGCCGAGGACGTGGTCCAGGAGACCGTGCTGCGCGTCTGGCAGCAGGCCCCGGACATCACCGGAAGCCTGCGCAGCTACCTGTTCCGTACAGCGCGGAACATCATGATCGACAACTACCGCAAAGCCCAAAGGCGCCCGGCCGAAGTGATGGAACGCGAACTCGCCGATCCCGCCGAGGCCGTGGAACGCGTGGATGAACTCCTGAACCGTGTGCTGATGGAAGAGGCGCTGCTGCGGCTCAGTACCGAACACCGCGATGTCCTCGTGGCCCTCCACTACCGCCGTTTCACTGTCAACGAGGCCGCCGTGCAGCTGAACATCCCCAGCGGAACCGTGAAGTCCCGGGCCTATTACGCCGTCAGGGCGCTGCGGACCATCCTCGATGAGATGGGGGTGGAGCGGTGAACGCCTCTGAGCTGCACCAGCTGCTGGGCGCCTACGTGCTCGGCGGGCTTGACCCCGCGGATTCGCAACGTTTCGAAGCCCACCTCGAGGACTGCGCGGACTGCCGGACCGAACTCGCCGAGCTTGAAAGCCTGCCGGCCCTGCTGGATGCGCTTCCCGTCCCGGACGCGGTGGCGCTCACCGGGAGCGCCCGCCCCGGGGTGGCCCCTGAGCCAGCCAGCTCCGTGCCGCGCAGGGTCCTCGATGAACTGGCCACCCGGCGTCGTAAATTACGACTGCGGTGGGCGGCCGTGGTGGGCGCCGTCGCCGCGGCGTGCCTCGCCTTGGGGGTGGCCGCGGCCCCGCTGCTCAGCCGGCCGCCGGAGCCGGACGCCAGCTACTCGGTCCAGTCCGGCAATGGCCTTCAGTTCAGCATCGACCTTGCCCGGAAAACATGGGGCACCGAGCTGGCCGTGAACGGCAGCAAACTGCCGCTGGACGGAACCCTCTCGCTCTGGATCCGGGACCGCGACGGCGGCGAGGACCGGGCATTTGCCTGGACCGCGACGCCGAGCGGGAGGGTGAAGGTCATGGGCGCCACGCCACTTCAGCTGGCCAGCATCGCCAGCCTGGAACTGCGGGACGAAACCCAGCACGCCGTGGCTGTGATTACGGTGCCGTGATCCCTTTGCCGGCGATCACGGTCCGGTGTTCACGGTGCTTGGCGGGCGCGGAACTCGGCCACCAGGGCCGGATCCTCGCAGGCCCGGGCAAACGCGTCGATCCTCTTAGTGATCTCACGGCCCAAAAGCCAGGCGCCCATCCGTTCAGCCACCGGCCGCAACCAGGCCGGGCGGCACGAAAAGGTGTACTTCCAGACCGCGCGGGTGCCGCCGTCGTCCGCGGTGAAACGCCAGCCGCCACCGAACCTCCCGAAAAACCACGGTCCGGACACCATGGTCATACCCACGTTCCTGGGTGGCGAATAGGAAACGTATTCGCTCACCATCACCAGGCCCAGGCGGGACACGGTCCGTGTCCGGACGCCCTTTCCGGCGGACGTTGCGCTGTTCAGGAAACCTTGGGCCGAGATGAACGGGTCCCATTTGAGCCGGAACGCGCCGGTGGTCTGGGAGAGGGCAAAGACTGTCTCCGGATCGAGGCGGATGAGTCGTTCGGCGCGTACCTGGGGCATGGACCCACCCTAACCGGAGGCCGGGTGTTCCGGGTTGGTGGGCATTCCGGGCCGGTCCCGGAGAATGCGCCCATCCCTACATTTTGGCCAGGCGTGCCCGGACCACCATATAGAGTCCGTAGCAGGTGAGGCCGGCGCCCACTGCGGCCAGCAGGTACACGCCGAAGGGCTGTTCGCGCAGGGCCCTGAGTCCACCGTCCAGGCCGGTGGATTGATCCGGATGGGCCTGCAGGGTGGCGATGGAGATGAGCATCCCGGTCAGCAGCAGGACTATGCCTTTGGCGACGTAGCCGGTCACGCCCAAGGCGGAGACGGCCGTCCGGGCAGAGCGGGAAACGGGCATCGTGAGGTGCTTCTCGAACGTCTTCTTGATTCCGCGGATGCCGTAGATGATCCCGGTGATGGCCATGCCCAGACCCACGAGGACCAGCAGTGCTACGCCGCCGGGGGCCTTCATGACGGCGACGGTGAGGTCGCTCGCCGATTGCTGGTTGTCGCCGCCGGATCCTGTGCCCATGGCGAAGCTGGCCAGGGTCACGGCGAGCCCGGCAAACACCACGGCCTGCGCTGCCGCTTTGGCCTTTTTACCGACTTTGTCCTTGGTGGGCAGTCGGTTGTAGTCGAAGACGGCGTCGCTGGCCTGCCAGACGGCAAGGGCCGCGCAGGCGGCAAAGCTTGCCCACAGGAGGAACGGCCCGGCGGGCTGGCTGGCCAGTTCGGAAACAGCCCCGCTGAAGTCAGCATTCCCCGAACCACCCATGGCGAGGCGGATTGCGATGGCGCCCACCAGGAAGTGCAATAGGCCGCTTACCGCGAAACCCACCCTCGCCAGCAACTCCAGTGCGCGTGAGTTGGTGACGTCCTCCGCCGCGCCTGCGGCGTCTTTGAGTTCTCTTTTGATGGCGCTTCCTTCGGGCCAGCGCCGCAGGGGCGCAGATTTGCGTGCCCCCCGCACAACCCCATCGTGCCACGCGAAGCCGGCCCCGAACAGTACCAACTTTTGCGCACCGCGGACCGACAGTAACTGCGTGTGCGTTGGTGTGCCCGGCGATGGGGAGGGTTCCCCATCGCGGGAGAATTGCCACCATGCGACGATATGTCCAGCGATAGAACTAACTCTTAATACTCTCCGGGGGAGACACCATGACTTTTTACGGCGCGGACGTCAGTCAGTTGCGGGAGCTGGCGAGGGCCGTTGACAAGGCGGCCGCGCTGCTCAGCAGCCGGGCCAGCTCCCTGCAGGGCCAGATCCAGTCCGCGCCATGGAAGGGTGCCGACGGCGAGCTGTTCCGGCAGGACTGGTCCGGCAACCACCGCCCCAGCCTGGAGCGGGTGGCATCCAGCCTCCGCCACAACTCCAAGCTGCTCCTGCAGCACGCAAACGAACAGGAACAGTCCTCCGCCGCGACCGGCGGCGGCAGCAGTGGCGGTGGCGGGACCAGCGTCCTGGACAAAATCAAGGACCTGGGCAGCCGCGCCCAGAACTGGCTGGAGGAACGGGTAGCGAAGGCGGCAGCGGCTGAGGCCTACCGCCAGGAGCTGAAGGAGGACATGGATGGCATGCTCAAGGCCAGCCCGGAAGAGCAAGCCAAGTGGTGGGCCAGCCTGTCCGAGGCGGACCGGAAATACCTGATCGAAGGCGAAGACGGGAACGGCCCGTTCGCCGATGACCTCATGAGGATGGACGGCGGAATTCCCCAGTCCGCCCAGGATCAGGCGAGTGCCCACCTCCGGGAACTCGCCAAGACCGAAACTCCCGTATACACGGAGTCTGGCAAGGCCTCCCTTGATGCCCGGGTTGCCTGGTTCCACGCCGGCGCGGAGGTAGGCACCGTCGTCGTAGAGAATGCAGACGGTTCGGCCACCATGAAGGTCTACGGGAACGTGGGCGTAGGAGTGAACGACACCACCGGCACGGCCGGGGTCACGCTGAACGGAGAGGCCTCGCGCGAGTACAAGTTCGGCAGCCTGGAGGAGGCCATGGCCGCCCGCAACCAGATTTATACGGATCTCCCGCCGGACAGCGTCGGTGAGATCAAGGATGTGGCAGGCAACCCGCCCGGCTACATCCTGGACACCATCAACGATGCTGCGGACGACAACGGCTCCACCGGCCACGACGACAAAGCCAAGGGAACGCTCTCCCTCGAAGCCAAAGGTGAATCCGGCCCGGCTTCGGGCTCGGCGAAGCTGGACCTTGCCTACGAGCGGAACCTGACGGACGGCACGGCCACCGCCAGCGCCGAGGTGTCGGCCCAGGGCAAGCTGGACCTTGACGGCAAGGTGTTCGAGGCCTCGGGCAAGGGCGGCCTGGAAGTGAACCTGGATAAGAACGGCAACATGGAATCGGTCGCCGTATCCATGGAGGGCACGGTTGCGGGGGGCGCCAGCGCGGGTGCCGACCTCCAGGGCGCAAAGGCTGAGTCCAGCGTGACAGTGGGCACTCAGGGCACCGTGAAGATCAATGTTGAGTACTCGCCGGAGAACGCGCCTGTGATCGATAGCTACATGCGCAATATGGCGTTGGGAGACACGGTTGCGGCCGGCCACGACGCCGCCAAGCTCTACGCGGCAGGTTCCGCCACGGTCCAGGTGAACAGTGTGGTGACAGCATCCAACGAGTTCGGTGTTGACCTCAAGGCCGGCGAGGTGGAGGTCAAAACCGAGAACAAGGCAACCACCAACGTGTCCACGTACTATAAGGTCCCGAACGACACCAAGCTCGAGAAGCTCTGACGTCCCGTGCCGGATCCGCACGTGCCAGCCAGCCCAGCCAAGACTTACCGCTAAGGAGCAACCATGTCAGTTCATATCGAGTCCCCGCTGGGATTCACGGCAGACTTCCCCGAGCACACCCAGGTTCTGGAGGACTCCGCCGCCGGGCCAAACACGGAGCAGTATGGCCTGCTGGGCGGTGTTCTGGTGACGGTCATCAAGGACGACACCTCAGTGACCGGCGCCGCCCAGGCCAACGGCTGGGCACACCTGATGTCAGGCTTCTACCTTGAAGACCGGGCCGGGACCATCCTCACCGAAGGCGAACTGAACGTACCCGGTAAGTCCTCGTACGCCGTCGTGGTTGGATACACGGATCCGGCAGGCGAGGCGAGGGTCGCGGCCACTGTGGGTGTTTGGGAGAACAACCGCTTCATCGGTGTTGTGGTGATCTGGCCGTGCGTGAACCCGGAGATCGAGCCGCGGCTGGGGATGCTCAAGGAGATCGTCGCCTCCATCAGCGTGAACTGACCCCAACTAAGTAGCGCTAACTGCCGTTCTGAGCCTTCAAAACGGCAGTTGGCGCTACTTACATTTCAAGGCTCAGCGCCGGCGGTAGCAGAGGTCGAAGATCAGCCGGCCGGCCTCGTGGGCCTTCGCCTCGAAACTCGTGCGGATCCGGCCTTCAAAGCGCGGCGCCCAGCCGCCCGTTTCATCAACACCCTCGTTGGGACCTGTATGCGCGGTACTCACCGGCGCCCGGCCTTCGCGGACGGGCGCGCCGCCCACCAGGGTTTCGACGCCGGATTGCCACACCTGGGTGAGCGGACTTTCCGGGCCGTGGCGCTCGCCGGTGTGGAGGTTTTCGAAGTCCGGCGAGTCCGCGAGGACGTCGCGGACGTGGACAGCGTAGTTGGACCAGTCCGTGGCGACCCGCCACAGTCCGCCCTTGGTGAGTGCCCGTGCCGCCAGTTCGGCGAACTCCGGCTGGATGAGGCGGCGTTTGTGGTGCCGTGACTTGTGCCAGGGATCGGGGAAGAACACCCACAGCTCGCTGACGGATCCTGCCGGCAGCATGGTGGCGAGGACCTCGGGCGCGTTGGCTTCCACCACCCGGACGTTGTTCAGCCCGCGGCTGTTGATCTTGATGATGGTGTTGGCCAGCCCCGGGGTATAGACCTCGACCGCCAGGAAGTCCGTGTCCGGGTTTTCCTCGGCCGCGTGGCAGATGGCATCGCCCAGCCCCGAACCGATTTCCACAATCAGCGGTGCCTTGCGGCCGAACTCGGCCTCAGCGTCGAAGGTGTAGTCCGGGTGGACCGACGTGTTCGCGATGTGCCGGGGCACGTCCAGCGCCCACCGGTCCGAGTGCTCTTCCCACGCCGTCTGACGGCGCCCCTGGAGGCGGGTTCCGCGGCGCACAAAGCTCACCGGCCTGCCGCCGTAAGTGCCGAAAGACGCCTGGGTACCGGGCGTCACCGGGCGCGGGACATGCGGAGGCTGGGGGGATTCTGGGGATTCGCTCATCCCTTCCAGAATACCCGGGGGTGCGCCGCCGGCCTGGGCCCTTCAGGCCGAGCGTCACCGGATAACTCCACAGCACCAACGGTGCAAACGAGTCCAGACCCCCAGCGCCGTCAGACGGTGATGATGGCACCCACCAACGAAAGCTCCCAGCGGCTCACTGAACATGCCCAGGTGGCGGCCCTCCAGTTGCGGCGTGAGGAATCCAGCCCGGGGCGCGTCTTACTTGTGACGGCGCCACTGGACGCCGCCGCCCTTCTCCATAGCCCGCCCAAAATATGACATGGGACACAGGGCGACAACTGAGGCTACGATCCTCGACACTTGTCGATCCGTGCCGGGACTAGCCGAAGCACCGCGCAAAGAATCCAGAACCCTCAACAGGCAGCTTCCGCCGTCGTCGCAAATTCCCGACACGCCAGCGAAGAACGCACTTCTCGGAGCACGCAAGGGGGCCGCCCCTCCGGCAGTGCCGCCGACAGGGACCACCCCGTAGCGCCGGTTGGCCGAACCGCCGCGACGCCGGGGCGCCGGAATACCGGCCCTAGTCTTAACCCACCCGCAAAAACTGTTACCTCCGTCACGCCCACGACGGATCCGTGCGGACCGCGATGCCGAATTCCCATCCCGCATCCCACCGCCTGTGACAAGGAAGAAGCCTAATGTCTGAACGCACCACCACGGCCGCCCCGCCCACTGCATCAGAATCTGCCCCCGGGAGCCACGGCCAAGAACCGCATCTCGCCCGCGCCCTGGGCAACCGCCATATCCAGCTGCTCGCCATCGGCGGCGCGATCGGCACCGGCCTGTTCATGGGCTCCGGCAAGACCATCTCCCTGGCCGGCCCGTCCGTCATCTTCGTCTACATGATCATCGGCTTCATGCTGTTTTTCGTCATGCGGGCCATGGGCGAGATCCTGCTGTCCAACCTGAACTACAAATCCTTCAGTGACTTCGCGGGCGACCTCCTCGGACCCTGGGCAGGCTTCTTCACCGGCTGGTCGTACTGGTTCTTCTGGGTGGTTACCGGCGTGGCCGACATCGTGGCCATCGCCGGGTACGTGGACAAGCTCGCGCCGGGCACACCACTGTGGATCCCGGCCTTGATCACCCCCGTGGTGTTGATCCTGCTGAATCTGCCAAGTGTCAAGGCGTTCGGCGAGGCGGAGTTCTGGTTCGCCATAATCAAGGTGGTGGCGATCCTGGCACTCATCGCCACCGGCGTGGTGATGATCGCCACGCACTTCACGTCGCCTAGCGGCGCCGTCGCCAATCTGGCCAACATCTGGAACGACGGCGGCATGTTCCCGCACGGCATGTTCGGCTTCATCCTCGGCTTCCAGATTGCCATTTTCGCCTTCGCCGGCATCGAGTTGGTGGGCACCGCAGCCGCGGAAACCAAGAACCCGGAAAAGAACCTGCCGCGGGCCATCAATTCCATCCCCGTCCGGGTCCTGCTGTTCTACGTAGGCGCCTTGGTGGTCATCATGGCCGTCAACCCGTGGCGCAGCATCGATCCGGCCAGCAGCCCGTTCATCGGCATGTTCACACTGGCCGGTCTGGGCATCGCCGCGGTGGTCGTCAACCTCGTGGTGCTGACCTCCGCAGCCTCCAGCGCCAACTCCGGCATTTACTCCACCTCCCGCATGATTTACGGCCTGGCCCAGGACGGCAACGCACCGAAAGCATTCGGAAAGCTGAGCATCCGCAAGGTCCCGCAGAACGCGCTGCTGTTCTCCTGCATCTTCCTGCTGGCCGGACTGGTCCTGCTCTACGCCGGTGATTCCGTCATTGGCGCCTTCACCATCGTCACCTCGGTGGCTTCTGTGCTGACCATGTTCGTCTGGTCCATGATCCTCGTCAGCTACCTCGCATTCCGCAGGCGCCGGCCGGCGCTGCACGCCGCCTCGACATTCAAGATGCCCGGGTCCGCCTTCATGCCCTACGTGGTGCTGGCGTTCTTCGTCTTCATGCTGGTGGCGCTGGCCCAGGCTGATGACACCCGGCTCGCGCTGGTGATAGCCCCGGTCTGGTTCCTGTTGCTCGGCGCAGCCTGGTACTTCAACCGGCAGACCCCGCTGCAGCAGGCCCGGATTGAGGAATGGAAGGCCGTCCGCTCGGCCGAGGAAGCCCCCGTGGCCGTCTGACCACCGCATCCCACTCAAGCATGGAGCCCTGGCCGGTTGTTTCCGGCCGGGGCTCCTTTGCGTGTACGCCCGGCATGGGCATTTGCTTGGAGGAGAAAGTGGTTTAACTGCATCCCCAGGCCCTTGATGGCTTTCGGGGTGTTCATCGGATTCCTCTCGTAAACGGCATGGTGGTGATCAGGGCCAGATCCTGGCGCTGATCCATCCAGTCAATGAACTCGATCCCGGCATCGGCACGTCTTCCGAGCCGTCCGTGACGACGCCGGCCTTTGCTACCTGCTTCTCTTTGGCACGGTCCATTGCCGCGTCCGTGCGGGCCTTCCCGCGTGCCTTCCGGGCGTCTTCGAGTTCCATGACCATGGACACCGAATGCACCACGGCCGGCTGAATACCAGGGCAGAGACCGGAATGGCTTCGGAGCTGAAGGCCGAGGCCGGCACGTACCCGGTGCGGGTGTGCCAGTGCCCATTGACGATGACAGACACGGGCGCGTCACCGTCCAGGTGCTGCCAGCAGTCCATCAGGTCCGCGTCCTCATAGTCGGCAATATCAAAATCAGGATCCTGCAGGTGCCGCAGCAGAGCGGCCATCTGATCCGGACCCAAGGGCCGGAAGCCCCGATTAGAGCCCATCATCGAGGCATGCGCCATAGCGGAACGGACTTCCTGATAGATCGCCTGGCCTACGCCTTAGCTCCTCCGCCGAGTTGATCCGCACGGCCCATCAAGGTCTCGGACCGGGGAAGCGGAACGTCTCATAGATGCGGTGCTGTTCGGAGCGGGACTGCACCGCGTCCACCAGGTCACCGTAGGACTCCAGCAGCACCCGGGGCACATTCGCGGCCCGGCGCTTCTTGATCCAGACCAGGTGATCGGCCGAGTCCAACGGCACTGCACGGGACAGGGACTGCACATGCGATACCAGCGGCTGCCGGCGGGCGCAATGAGGCTGAAGGCCAGGCTCGCTGTTCCTTCGCCGCTGCCGTGGGCCTTCGGCGCGGCCGACGTCAGGGCAAGTCCGGGCGGCAAGGCGGGACAGCGTGCAGTGACAGAATGGGTCCCGTGACCCGTGCTGACAACGTTGACGTGCCTGGACTGCTGATCGACGCCGAAATCGACGACATCCCCCCAGCGGCCCCGACGCGCCTTCCGGGCCAGTCGGGCGGCGGACCGGAGAGCCCGCACGGCAGCCGGCGTTCGCTCGTGTACCTGGGCCTCTGCCTGGTGCTTATCGGGCTGAACCTCCGCACGGTTTTCTCCAGTTTCGCCGCGGTTCTTCCGGAGATCACGTCCGACGCCGGCCTGCCGGGCTGGGCCGTCGTGGTGCTCACCACCGTGCCCGTGACGCTCCTGGGTGTCTTCGCACCGCTGGCCCCTGTCCTGGCCCGCCGGTTCGGCGCCGAACGCGTCCTGCTTGGTGCCATGGCAGTACTCACGGCGGGGCTGCTGCTGCGGCCCGCGGACATCGGCGGCCTGGTGCCCGGTGCCGGCCATCTGCCTACCTTGCTGGCGGGAACTGCTGCCTGCGGTGCCGCCATCGCCCTGTGCAACGTGTTGCTGCCAGGGCTGGTGAAGCGCGATTTCCCGCATCGGCTGGGTCTCATGGGCGGCCTGTACACCACGGCGATCTGCGCGTCGGCCGCCATCGGAGCCGGCTTTACCTACCCGGTCTTCACGGCGACGGGGGAGTGGACCTCGGCGCTGTGGTTCTGGGCGGTTCCTGCCGCCGTCGTACTTTTGCTGTTCCTTCCGGTGGCACTGCGCCAGCACCCCGTCCGGCACCAGGCCGCCAACCTCGGCGTCAACGTGTGGGGTTCGGCGGTGGCATGGCAGGTGACCATCTTTATGGTGCTGCAGGCCATGATGTCCTTCAGCGTCTTTGCGTGGCTGGCGCCGATCCTGCGCGAACGCGGCGTGGACGGCGCAACGGCCGGCCTGATGGTCTCTGTTTCAATCGTGCTCCAGATGATGGGCTCGCTGTTCGCCCCGGCGCTGGCGGCGCGGTTCCGTGACCAGCGGGCCATCAACGTGGTGGTGGCGCTCATGACCGGCGGCGGGTTCGCGCTGAGCATCTTCGGACCCCTGGAACTCATCTGGGTGTGGACCGGGCTGCTCGGCCTGGGACAGGGAAGCCTCACCGCGGCTGCCCTGACCATGATCATGCTGCGGACCCGCGACGGGCACACGGCCGCGCACCTGTCCGGGATGATGCAGGGCGTGGGCTACGGGCTGGGTTCCACCGGCACGCTGATGGTGGGCCAGCTGCACCAGGCCACGGGATCGTTCACGGCCGCCGGGGTCCTGTTCCTGGTGGTCGGTTCGCTGGCCGCGGTGTTCGGCTACCGCGCGGGCCGGAACCGCTACATCGGCGACTCCAGCCGATCGGGCCAATAGCGTGCCCGATTCCGCCCTGCCGGCCACGCATTCCGCCACCACAGCCGGGATCCTGCAGCGACCGTACCTGTGGGTGACCATCGGCGCATGTGCCCTGGTGTTCCTCGCGGCCTTCGAATCGCTCGCCGTGACCACCATCATGCCTGTCGTCAGCCGCGAGCTCGACGGCGCCAGCCTGTATGCGCTGGCCTTCGCCGGGCCGCTGGCCACCGGCGTGATCGGGATGGTGGCGGCCGGAAACTGGTCGGACCGCCGCGGCCCAACAGTCCCGCTGTACGCCTCCGTGGCGTTGTTCGTGCTGGGCCTGATCATCGCGGGCACTGCCGTGTCCATGCCCATGCTGGTTGCCGGCCGCCTGGTGCAGGGGCTTGGCGGCGGCGCGCTGACGGTTGCGCTCTACGTGGTGGTGGCCCGCGTCTACCCGGCCGTCCTGCACCCCGGGATTTTTGCCGCCTTCTCCGCCGCATGGGTGATCCCGTCCCTGGTGGGCCCGTTCGCGGCCGGCATCGTGGCGGAGGTCCTGAGCTGGCACTGGGTGTTCCTGGGCGTGGTGGGGCTGGTGGTGCCGGCCGTGGTGATGATTGTTCCGGTGCTCCGCGGCATCGACCGGCCTTCTGAGCAGGCCACGGTCCCGCCCTGGGCGCTGGGCCGCCTGGCCTGGGCGGCGCTCGCCGCGCTCGCTGTGCTGGGGCTGAACCTCTCCGCCGGAGTCACTATCGCGGCCGTTCCCACAGCCCCGGCACTCCTGGCCGCGGCCGCCGTCGTGATTGCCCTCGTGGCCGTGCGGCCGCTGGTACCGCGCGGAACACTGCTCGCCCGCCGCGGCCTGCCCAGCGTGATCCTGACCCGCGGCCTGGCGTCTGCCGCATTCTTCGGTGCCGAGGTCTACCTGCCGTACCTGCTGATCGAGGAGTACCAGTTCCCGCCGACGTTCGCCGGCCTGGCACTCACCGGAGGCGCGTTGTCGTGGGCGGCCGCTGCCGCCATCCAGGGCCGCCTCGGCACCCGGCTGCAGCACCGGGCGGCGGTGCGCATCGGCTCAGCGCTGGTCCTGGGAGCCATTCTCCTCACGTTGGCGACGTCGGCGCTGCACTGGCCTGCCGCCGTCGCGATTGCCGGCTGGCTCTTCGCCGGCGGCGGCATGGGGCTGCTGTATCCGCGGCTCAGCGTGATGACGCTCGCCACGTCCACCAAGGAAAACGAAGGCTTCAACAGCTCGGCGATGTCCATCTCGGACTCGCTGGGCGGGGCGCTGGCGCTCGCCGCCACGGGCATCGTGTTCGCGGCATTTACGACGACGGCGGAATCGTTCGCGGGGGTCTTCGCGCTGACGGCGGTGGTGGCCGTCGCCGCGGTTGCGGTGGCGCCGCGGGTTTCCCGCTAACCCCCCGGAGTTTTTGTCCACATAACCCGAGTTGCGGGCCGCGAAGGCGCTTTATCTGGACAAAAACTCAAGCCAGCCGGGTGGCGCGGAGCACGGTGTCGCCGATGACTGCTTCCTCGCCGTCCGGACCTGAAGCCGTCCGCTCCCGCGTGGTGTTGACCTCGAGTTGCCAGTCCGGGGAATCCAGGCCGAGCTCCGCCACGAGCTGCGCCGGGGTGTAGAACATCTCCGGTCTGGTGTGGTTTCCCCACGGCGGCAGGTGGTCCGGATGATGGCCCACGATCAGCAGCGTGCCGCCCGGCTTGACCGCCGCAGCCGCCGTCCGCAGCGGACCCTGCCACGCCAGGTGCGGCGAATGCAGGAACTGGGAGGACACCAGATCGAAGGTTGCCGTGGGCTGCCACTCCTCCAGATCACACTGTTCCCAGTGGATGCGGCTGGGAATTTCACCGGCTCCTTCGGCGTGCACACTTTCACGGTCCAGGGCCGCCTTTTCGTGGACCAGCGCCCGTTCCAGCGCCACGGCGGAAACGTCGACGGCGGTGACGGTCCAGCCCTGCTGGGCGAGCCAGATGGCGTCGGCACCTTCGCCGCAGCCCAGATCCAGCGCCTTGCCCGGCCGCAGTCCCGCGCCTTCGCGGACCAGTTGCGGGTTGGGTTTCCCGCTCCAGAATTTCGGCTTGCTCCGGTACCTTTCGTCCCACGCCTCGGCGGCACTGCGCTGCGGTTCATCCCCAATCCGGGTGCCGCCGTCGTCGGTTGTGTGGTGGTGGTGGTGGTCCGCACCCCGTTCAGTCATGCCTCAAGCCTGCGCCTGCCGGGCACCCAAAGGCAACGCCAGCACCCCCTGCACCACGTGCTTGAAAGAGGCCAAGGCGCGGGGATGGTACGCTTAGGGGACTTGATGTGCAGTGATGCCCGCTCGTCCCTTCATTTGGGAAGCGGGTTTTTTCATGTGAGAGGCACATCCTGCGTCGATGAACGCGTTCCATTTGGTCCCAGCCGCCGCCCTGAATTGGGCAGCAGCACGGTTGATCACCTGACTTTTCTTCGGCGAAACCCTTGAGCCAACCGGCATCGGGGGCCGATATCCGCACGGATACCGCCTGAAAGACCATGAAATATATGACTACTTTTGCTGCCCTCGGCACGCCCAAAGAACTTGCCGACACCCTCACGGCACAGGGAATTGTTGAGCCGTTCCCCATCCAGGTCAAGACCCTCCCGGACACCCTGGCCGGACGCGACGTCCTGGGCCGCGGCCGCACCGGCTCCGGCAAGACCATCGCTTTCGCCATCCCGCTTGTAGCACGACTCGCTGAGCGGGAAGCCAAGCACTTCCGCAAGCCCGGCCGCCCCATGGGCCTGGTCCTGGCACCGACCCGTGAACTGGCCACCCAGATCAACGCCACCATCGAGCCGATGGCCAAGGCCATGGGCCTGACCACCACCGTGATCTACGGCGGCATCTCCCAGGCACGCCAGGAAAAGGCACTGCGCGCCGGCGTCGACATCGTCATCGCCTGCCCGGGCCGCCTGGAGGACCTGATCCGCCAGCGCATCCTGACCCTCGAAGGCGTCGAGATCACCGTCCTGGACGAGGCCGACCACATGGCCGACCTCGGCTTCCTCCCGGTGGTCAAGAAGCTCATGGACATGACCCCCAGCCAGGGCCAGCGCCTGCTGTTCTCCGCCACCCTGGACAACGGCGTGGACAAGATCGTCCAGCGCTACCTGTCCAACCCGCTGACCCACGCCGTGGATGAGTCACAGGCCGCCGTGACCACCATGGAGCACCACGTCCTGGTGGTCAACGACCAGACCGTCAAGAAGCAGCTGATCGTTGAGCTCGCCTCGGGTTCCGGCCGCCGCGTCCTCTTTATGCGGACCAAGCACCACGCCCGCAAGCTGGCCAAGACCCTGACCGACGCCGGGATCCCCGCCGTCGATCTGCACGGCAACCTCTCGCAGAACGCCCGTGACCGCAACCTGGCCGAGTTTTCCTCCGGTGACGTCCGCGTCCTGGTGGCCACCGACGTCGCAGCCCGCGGCGTCCACGTGGACGACGTCGAACTGGTGATCCACGTGGATCCGCCCACAGAGCACAAGGCATACCTCCACCGCTCAGGCCGTACGGCCCGCGCAGGTTCGGACGGCACCGTTGTCACGCTGACCCTCCCGGAGCAGCAGTCCGACGTCAAGAAGCTCATGAAGGCTGCCGGCGTCGAGGTTAACTTCGAGCGCGTCACCGCCAACTCCCCGCTGGTTGCTGAGCTCGTGGGCGAAATGGCCGACAAGATCGATCCGCGCACCCGCGCCGCTCTTCTCGCCAAAAAGTCCGCGCAGGGTGGCGGCACCTCCACGGGTGCCAACGCCGAGCGCAAGCGCGCCCGCCGCAGCCAGGAAGGCCCCACCGCCGGTGGCCGTGGCGGCCGGGGCGGACGTGGACGCGTCTCCGCTGAGCCGACCCGCACGGATCTTCCGCGCGCCGAGCGCCGCGCTGTTGCCTACGAAGGCCGCACCGAGGCACGGGCAGCATTTGACCGTGTAGCCGAGCAGAACGAGGACCGCGCCATTGCAGCAGCTGCTGCTCGCCGCAATTCCCGCGGCCACGGCGCCACAGGCTCCACGCACCGCAACGACGTCCCCGCAGCAGGTGGCCGTGCAGCGGCCGGCCGCGGTTCAGACGGCCGCGCTGCTGAAGGCCGCACGGATTCACGCGTTACCCGCAGCGATGCCCCCCGTGGCGGCACGGGCCGCCCGGCTACCACCGGCGGACAGCGCGGCGGACGTCCGGCAACGGGCCAGCGCGCAGCCGGGGCCCGCACCGCAGGCGCCGGTGCAGGTGCCCGCACGGGTGGATCCGGCCAGCGCGCCGGAGCCTCCACGGGCAACTCGGGCAACGGCGGCAACGCCGGGAACAAGGCTGTTTGGTCCTCCAACACCGGCGGCACGTCCGGTGGCTCGTACGCCGGTAACGGTGGCGGCAGTGGCCGTCCGGCACGCAGCGGTCCCCGCCGCGCGTCGGCTCCGGCCTCGAACGAACGCCGCAGCCGCTAACCAGCACTAACTCGGTTTCGACAGGCTCAACCACCGGGTTTCGACAGGCTCAACCACCGGGTTTCGACAGGCTCAACCACCGGGTTTCGACAGGCTCAACCACCGGGTTTCGACAGGCTCAACCACCGGTGGTTGAGCCTGTCGAAACCTTTTCCGTAGGCTCGATCACCGACTTCCCTACCAGCCGCGGGCGCGCCACTCCTCCAGGTGCGGGCGTTCCGCACCCAGGGTGGTGGGGCTGCCATGGCCCGGGTGCACCAATGTGTCATCCGGGTAGGCCTCAAACAACCGCGCGGTGACGTCGTCCAGCAGCGACGTGAACCGCTCAGGATCCTTCTGGGTGTTGCCCACGCCGCCCGGGAACAATGAATCCCCGCTGAAGATGTGGGCAGGCCCTTCCGGGTCCTGGTACACAAACGCGATCGATCCCGGGGTATGGCCGCGCAGGTGCACGGCGGTGAGCTCGAATCCGTCCACGGCGCAGGTGTCCCCATGCTCCAGGATCCGGTCCACGGGCACTGGCAGCGCCTCGGCGTCGTCCTTTCCGGCAACGGTTGGGGCGCCGGTCGCTTCCATCAACGCCGGCAGTGCCCGGACGTGGTCCCAATGCTGGTGCGTCGTTGCAATCTGCACCAGTTTGGGCGTGGCCGCGGTATCCGCAGCGGCGTCCGCCAGCAACGCCTGGATGGCCGGAAGATCGTCCGCGGCATCAATGAGCAGCTGTGCGCCGCTGGCCTTCGCGGTCAGCAGGTACACGTTGTTGTTCATCTCGCTGACGGAGATGCTGCGGATGGTGATGTCGCGTAGGTCGTGAATGAGCGTGTCCATGGGCTTCAGTCTATTCACGGCCCTGGGACACCCACTTGGGGTCCGCCGAGCGGGAGCCGACGACGGCGTCCGCAGCCTGGTCAAGCGCCTCCAGTTGCGCCGGGGTCAGGTCCAGGGACAGTGCGCCCAGGTTTTCGTCGATCCGGTGCGTTTTGCGCGTGCCGGGGATGGGGACCACGGCCAGTCCCCGCCGTTTGCCCTGCTCCAGCAGCCACGCGAGTGCAACCTGGGCGGGCGTAGCGGACAGCTCGGCCGCGACCGATCGCACGGCCGCCACGACTCCCTGGTTCGCGTCAAAGGCGTCCGCGGCGAACCGCGGGATCCGGCGTCGGAAGTCGTTGGCTCCCAGGCTGGAAGCGTCCACCGTGCCGGTGAGGAATCCCCGGCCCAGTGGCGAATACGGCACAAAGCCCACTCCCAGGCTGGCCGCGGCCGGAACTACGTTGCGTTCCACGTCGCGGCTCCAGATGGACCATTCGCTTTGGACCGCGGCGATGGGGTGCACGGAGTGGGCTTCGGCCAGCTCCTGCGCGGTCACCTCTGACAGGCCAAGGTGTTTGACCTTGCCCTGCTGCACCAGCCCCGCCATGGCCTCCACGGTTTCCACAATCGGAACGCGGAGGTCACGGCGGTGCATGTAGTAGAGGTCGATCACGTCCGTGCCGAGCCGTTTCAGGCTGGCGTCGACGGCCTGCCGGACGTAGGCGGTATCTCCCCGGACATCCGTGTAGCCATCAGCCGGCGAGCCCACCAGGGAAAACTTGGTGGCGAGCTGTACTTCACCCCGGCGCTGCTTGAGCAGCTGCGCGATGAGTTGCTCGTTGCTGCCTCCGCCGTAGATGTCCGCGGTGTCGATGAAGCTGACGCCGGCATCCACGGCATGATGCAGGGTTTTGAGGGCATCGTGCGGGTCAACTTCGCCGTAGACCGGGGTGAGGGCCATGCCGCCGAAACCCAGGGGGCTGACGTTAAGGCCGTCGCCGAGGTGTACCAATGGTGCAGTCATGAGCGCTCTCCATTCGTTGTGGACTCTCGTCCCAGCCAAGAACCCCGGTCCTTGCCCCGGTATTCCTAGCCGATGTCCTGGCCCCACGGGATGATCCGGTCGGCGCCCTGCCGCGTTGCCTCGATCATCACCGCGTTGGCCTCATCCGGTCCCGCCGCCCACGCCTCCGCTGCGGCCCGCTCCATGCCGAACTCCACGTGCCGGTCCACCAGCCGGGCCAGCCGCAGCGCGGGAGGGGAATCCATGAACCAGACCTCATCCAGCTGCGCCCGGACATCCTTCCACTCGGGCGTCTCCGCCAGCAGGTAGTTTCCTTCGGTGATTACCAGCGGCACGGACGCGGGGACTGCGATGGACGCGGCCACCGGTTCGTCCAAAGTCCGCCGGAACTCGGGCGCGTACACCACTGCCTCGTCCCGGCGCACGAGCCGCTGCAACAGCGACAGGTACCCGCCGACGTCGAACGTGTCCATTGCGCCTTTGCGCTGCCGCAGCGGTGTGCCGTTGATGATCGCGTTGCCCAGGTGGAAGCCGTCCATCGGCACCACGACGGCGAGGTCCGGGCCGAACTCCTGCTGTAGTCGGGCCGCAAAGGTGGACTTGCCGGAGCCGGGCGCACCCGTGATGCCCAGGAGTAGCCGCCGGCCGCCGTCGAGCCTGTGCCGCAGGGCGTCGAGTGCCTGCTGTACTTCGGGGGAGTCCATGGCAAAAGCCTAAACCGGCCGCTGGTTCTCCCCGGTTTCCACTATCGGAACGAGGAGGTCACGGCGGTGTGGGTGCAGTCATCTTCGTACCGGACTGCAGCCATGAGAGACTTCGTGGACCCACGCATTCACCGCTGGCTCCCTCTTTTCCGCTTGATCTGGCCCTGTGCACCCCCTACGTCGGCTCCGTAGGTTTATGGCTACACCAGGAGGAGTGATCTGAATCACCCAGTGATTGCAGTACGGTCCGAACCTCCGGTGGACCTGGCTTCGCGCTTCGTGGCGCGGGCACCGAAGTGCACTTCAACGGGTTTCGTCAGAGTATCTTGGAGGAAACGTGTATCAAGCCGAACCCCGGCAGGCCGACAATGCCGGCCTTAGCAAGGGCCTCAAGAACAGACACATGAATTTGATCGCCATTGGGGGCGTCATTGGTGCCGGGTTGTTCGTCGGCAGTGGCGTGGTGATCAGCAGCACCGGCCCGGCGGCCATCGTCTCGTTTGCGATCGCAGGAGTCATCACCTTGCTCCTCATGCGGATGCTGGCCGAAATGGCCGTAGCGCGTCCGGTGGTGGGCTCTTTTTATGTCTACGCACGCCAGGCACTGGGACAGCGGGCCGGTTTCGCCACCGGCTGGATGTACTGGTACTTCTTTGTGATTGTGGTGGCAGTCGAGGCGATTGCCGGTGGCCGGATCATCCAGCTGTGGTTCCCCATGGTTCCGTTGTGGATGCTCAGCCTGGGCCTGATGGTGGTACTGAGCGCGACGAACATGGCTTCGGCCCGCTCCTTCGGCGAGTTCGAGTACTGGTTCAGCTCCATCAAAGTTGTGGCCATCGTCCTGTTCCTAGGGCTGGGCGTACTGTGGATCACCGGCCTATGGCCCGAGTCGACGCCGGGGATCGGCAACCTCTTTGACCACGGCGGTTTCACGCCGCTGGGCTGGGGTGCCGTGCTGGCCGCCGTCGTTCCCTGTGTGGCCTTCTACACCGGCGCGGAAATCATCACCATTGCGGCCGCCGAGTCCGAAGACCCCGAGCGTTCCGTCAAGAAGGCCATGCGCTCCATCGTTGCCCGGGTGGTGACCTTCTACGTCGGCTCGATCTTCGTGGTGGTGGCGATCCAGAGGTGGGATGCCGAGAGCGTCGGCGTGAGCCCTTACGCGGCCGTGCTGGACGTCCTGGGTATCCCGGCGGTGTCCACCATCATGAACTTCATTGTCCTCACGGCAGTGCTCTCGTGCCTGAACTCAGCCCTGTACACCACATCGCGCATGCTGTTTGCGCTCACCCGCAACGGCGATGCGCCCAAGTTCTTCACCAAGCTGTCACGGAGCGGCGTTCCGCGCCGTGCCATCCTGCTGGGCACCACCGTGGGCTACGTTTCGGTGGTCTGTGTCTACGTGTGGGGCGATGTGGTGTTCGCCTTCCTGGTGAACTCCTACGGTGCCGTGGCGCTCTTCGTCTACCTGGCGATCGCACTGTCACAGGTGGTGCTGCGCAAGAGACTGGACCGCGACGACCCCGGGGCGCTGAAGCTTAAGATGTGGCTGTTTCCATGGCTGAGCTACGCAACCATCGCGCTCATGCTCTTGGTCATCGCCGCCATGGCCCTGCTGCCCAGCACCCAGACCCAGTTCGTGATGAGCGGCGTGACGCTCGTGATCATCCTCCTCAGCTACGAGCTACGCCGGCGCTACGGCCGCAAGCCAGGAGAAGAGGCCGGCAACGACGCCGCCGACCTTCCGGCGGATCCGTCCGTGGACCCCTCGGCTGAAGGGCTCGAGGAGGAGCCCGACAAGCAGCCGGTAGCGGCCCGCCCCTGATCTTCAGGCCGGATGTCCGTCCGGTCCGTAAAGCCCGCCGCGGGGAAGTGCCAATGGAGGCGCGTCCCCGCGGCGGGCTTTTGCGTTGAGCGGCTTCGCCGCACGGAGGTAGCGTCAGCGGCGTCCGGCAAGCATGGCCAGGACCTGCCCGACGACGGCGGCACTGTTTCCGCGCGAGAGGTCCAGTGCGATGTTCCTGCGGTAGTACGGCGAGAGATCCAGCCCCACGCCCAGTCCGAAGATCTCCGCGTTGCCGGCGGCTTCGTGCGCCGCCACGACATCCCGTAGATGCTGTTCCAGGTAGTGGCCGTCGTTGGCCAGTGCGGTGGCGCCGTCCATCGGGCTGCCGTCGGACACCACCAGCAGGATCCGCCTTTCGGAGCCGTTGCTTCCCGTGCCGCCGTTCCCAGGGCCGCCCCTGAGCCGAGCGCAGGCCCAGTCCACGGCCTCGCCGTCGACTCCTTCACGGAACAGGTCCTTCTTCATGAGCCCGGCAATGGCCGGGCGGGCCCGCCGCCACGGGGTGTCTGCGTCCTTGAAGACCAGGTGCCGCACCTCGTTGAGCCGCCCCGGATGCGGGGGCCTGCCGATACGGATCCAGTCCTTCCCGGCGCGGCCGCCGTTCCAGGCAGCTGTGGTGAAGCCGAGGACTTCGCAGCGCGCGCCCGCCACTTCCAGGGCGCGCGCGTAGACGTCCACCAGCGCGGCCACGGCGGCGCTGTGCTCCTTCATGGAACCGGAGCAGTCCACCAGGAACGTCACCGCGGCGTCGGTCCGGGGTTCGATCCGTTCGGTCCGGAACACCCTGCGGTCCCCGGATGCCGTGACCAGCCGGGCGAGCCTGCTGCCGTCGAGCCGGCCCTCAATGGCGTCGCCGTCCCAGCCGTCGTGGACGGCCGTGGACAGGACCGCGCCCAGGGCACGGCCCAGCCGGGGCACGTTGATGCCCTGCCTGGCAATGTCGTCGTCCAGCTGCTGCCGATAACCGCGCAGCAGTTCGGCGCGGACCACGTCCGTGGCCTGGAGCTCGCGGTCATAGGCCGTGGTGAACTTTCGGTAGCCGTCCCCTCCGGCTTCCAGCGCATCGCTGCGCCCATACCCGGCGGTGGGGACGGCGTCGTCGTTGCTGTCCTGATCGAAGAGCAGCTGGAACTGCGGCACGCGGCCGCCGGAACGGGAGGGCCGCGCTTCCCGGGCTTCCAGGTGCTCGCTGATGGCAGCGACGGTCTCCGCGATGGCGAGGGCATGGCGGCCGAAGCCCGGCTGGGAGAACCGTTCCCGCCGCAGGGCGGCCAGATGCGTGCCGAGGTGCGGGGCAAGCTCGGCCCGGGTGGATTCAATCCGGTCCTCGAAGTCCGGGGACATCGGCTCCGCGGTGATCCTCGCCCGGCAGACCTGGGCCACGGTAAAGAGAATGAGTCCCAGGTCCGTGTCCGCCAGGGTGGACGCCTCGAACGCCCGGGACCATTGCTGGAAGCGGCGGTTCAGGTTGGCCCGGACCCCCGGCATGGCGGCGTCGGCCAGCGACTCGGTACGGAACTGTTCGAGCATCTCAAACACCAGCATTCGTGCCGGCGTTGCGGGGCAGAACTCCGCATGCAGAGCGGCATCGCTGTGCTGCAGCCGCAGCGCCATGCCGTCCGCCGCGCCGCGGAAGGCGTCCAAGGTAACGGCGTCCGTTCCCGGGTGGAGATGGGGCGCCGGCATGGCCACCGGGGCGCTCTCGCGGTACAGCGCGGGGCCGCGGAAGTGCAGGCCGCCCTGCCCGCTGAGCCCGCGCATGGCTGCGGCGCACAGTTCAAGGGTCTGCTTGCGGCGGCGCAGCGAGGTGGCTGCGAGCTGCCGGGAGGCGGTCTCCGCCCGTTCCCTCTCCGCCTGCTCCGTCTGTTCCACCAGGGAGGCCATGCGCGGCCCTAGCCGGCCGCGGCGGCAGCGAAGGCGTGGGTTGGCAGGACCTCGGCGGGCAGGTACCCCGAGGTCCGTGGTGCTTCCAGCTCACGGTCAAAGCATCGCTGAAAGAATTCGGCAATGAGCGGCTGCTCGGCTTCATCGCACTTGTTGACGAAGGACAGCTGGAACGCCTTGCCGGGATCGCCGAAGATCCCGATGTTCTCGGCCCAGGTGATGACGGTGCGCGGGGACATCAGGGTGGACAGATCGCCCACCCGGAAACCGTCCCGCGTCAGCTTGGCCACGGCCACCATGGACGCCACCAGTTTCCGGCCGGCTGCGTCGTCCAGTTCAGGGACCCTCGCCAGTACGATCCCGATCTCGTCCTCCGCCGGGGGATGGTTCAGGGCGGCCACGATGTTCCAGCGGTCGATCTGGGCATGGTTGAGCCGCTGGACGCCGTGGTACATGCCGTTGAGGTTTCCCAGTCCCACGGTGTTGGCCGTGGCAAAGAGCCGGAACCCGGGGTGCACGTCAAGGACCCTGTTCTGGTCCAGCAGGGTCAGCTTGCCGTCGCGTTCCAGGAGCCGCTGGATCACGAACATCACGTCCGGGCGGCCGGCGTCGTACTCGTCCAGGATCAGGGCCACCGGCCGTTGGATGGCCCAGGGGACAATCCCTTCCTGGAACTCGGTGACCTGTTTGCCGTCCTTCAGCACCACGGTGTCGCGGCCCACCAGGTCAAGGCGGCTGATGTGGCCGTCCAGGTTCACCCGGACACAGGGCCAGTTCAGCCGCGCGGCCACCTGCTCGATGTGCGTGGACTTGCCTGTGCCGTGCAGGCCCTGGAGCAGCATCCGCCGGTTCCGGGTGAAGGCGGCCAGGATGGCCAGGGTGACGTCGTGGTTGAAACGGTAGGCGGGGTCCACCTCGGGGACGTGCTCGTCGGCTTCCCGGAAGGCCGCCACCTTGAGGTCCGAATCGAGATTGAACACCTCGCGGACTGAAACCATCTCGTCCGGCATCAGGCGCGTCAGCTGGTCCACAGCTCGTCCTCCACGCCGTCAGTGTGGCCCGCGTCGATGCCGGCCACCCCGGCCGGGCTGCCCCCGGTGGTGCTGCCGCCGTCGACGGTTCCTTCCGCGGTGCCGGAACCGGCCTCGGCCTCGATCAGACCGATCGCCGCCGCAGCACGCTGCAGGGCCGGGAGCAGCTTCAGCCCCTTCTCGGGGGTGAGCCGCATGACCGGCGCCTGGACCGCGACGCAGAGATTGGACACGGTGTTCGCTGTGGGAACCAGCACGGCCACGCACACCATGCCGGGGAGGAATTCCTCGTCGTCGATCGCGTAGCCGTCCCGGCGGACGCGCTGGAGTTCCTCCTCGATCAGCTCGGGGTCCGTCACGGTCTTGTTCGTGTAGCGTTCCAGCGGCGCGGCGGCAATGAGGCGCCTGCGCTGTGCCGGGCTGAGCTGGGAGAGGATCATCTTCCCGCTGGCCGAGCAGTGCACCGGCACGCGGGAGCCGGGCTGGAGGGTGATCCGCAGCGGTTCGGACGTCTCGATGCGGTCCAGATAGACCACTTCGCTGCCGGACACCGCCGTCACGTTGCAGCTCTCGCCCAGTTCCGCGACCAGGTTCCGCAGCACCGCGTGGCGTGCGCCGTGGTGCATGTCGTTGATCAGCAGGTTCTCCGCCATGCGCCGCAGCCGTACGCCGGTGCCGTAGTGCCGGCCGTTGTTCTCCCGGATCAGAAGGCCGGAGCTCTCCAGTTGCTGCAGCATGCGGTGCAGCGTGGGCTTGGGTGTGCCGGTTTCCTCCACCAGGCCCTGGAGCGTGAAGAGCTGGTCCTTGGTGGCGATGAGTTCCAGCAGGGAGAACAGCCGCATGGTGGGGGTGTCCCCGGCCAGCTCCGTCGGCGCCTGCAGGGCGGGCTCGCCCAGCCTGTGAATCTCAGCCATTTTTTGTCCTCCACGTGGTCAAGCCGCACCGTAATTGGCATCTGGTTCAAGAATATCGTACGCAGCGTTCCGAATAATTGAAATACCCGTTGACGTTGTTGTTCTTTTGCCATAATCTCGGCATCAGCACCAAAACGGGAACGCTACGTTCCATTTTTTATAGTCAAACGCATCTGGGCGAAATCCTGGAGGAGGAGCAATCATCATGAGCCAAGACACCGTCGAACTCTCATCCGTTGCCAACGACGGCACGGCGGAAGCGCTCGTCACCGACTCATCCGAGGGGCAGGGCAAAGGCGCCCCGGCCCAGGCAGCACCGGCCAAGGCCGCCCGCGAAGTTGCCAAGGGCGTGCAGAAAATGACACCGTCGGAGGCCTTCGTGGAGACCATGGTCGCCAACGACGTCACCGACATTTTCGGCATCATGGGTTCAGCCTTTATGGACGCCATGGACATCTTCGCCCCCGCAGGCATCCGCCTGGTTCCGGTGGTCCACGAGCAGGGCGCAGCCCACATGGCTGACGGCTATGCCCGTGCCAGCGGCCGCCACGGCGTGGTCATCGGCCAGAACGGCCCGGGCATCAGCAACTGCGTCACCGGCATCGCAGCAGCATTCTGGGCCCACAGTCCGGTGGTCATCGTGACGCCGGAAGCCGGCACCACGGGCATCGGCCTCGGCGGTTTCCAGGAGGCCAAGCAGCTGCCCATGTTCCAGGAATTCACCAAATACCAGGGCCACGTGACCCACCCGGCCCGCATGGCCGAATTCACCGGCCGCTGCTTCGACCGCGCCATGTCTGAAAACGGCCCCACCCAGCTGAACATCCCGCGTGACTACTTCTACGGCGAGATCACTGTGGAGATCCCGCAGCCGCGCCGCGTGGACCGCGGCGCCGGCGGTACCAAGAGCCTGGACGAGGCAGCGGCCCTGCTCGCCACGGCCAAGTTCCCCGTGATCGTCTCCGGCGGCGGCGTCGTCATGGCCGACGGCGTGGAGGAATGCAAGGCCCTGGCCGAACGCCTGGGCGCCCCGGTGGTCAACAGCTACCAGCACAACGACTCTTTCCCTGCCAGCCACCCCCTCTGGGCCGGACCGCTGGGCTACCAGGGATCCAAGGCGGGAATGAAGCTCATTTCCCAGGCCGACGTCGTGATCGCCCTCGGCACCCGCCTGGGCCCGTTCGGCACCCTGCCGCAGTACGGCCAGGCGTACTGGCCCACCGAAGCGAAGATCATCCAGATCGACGCCGACCACACCATGCTGGGCCTGGTCAAGAAGATCAGCGTGGGCATCTGTGGCGATGCCAAGGCCGTGGCACTTGAACTGGGCAAGCGCCTGGACCAGCTCACCCTCGCTTGCGACGCCACGAAGGCCGAGCGTGCCGCCACCATCAAGGCTGAGAAGGAAAGCTGGGAAGAGGAACTCACCGCGTGGACGCACGAAAAGGATGAGTACAGCCTCGACATGCTCGAGGAGCACAAGAACGAGGACGGCAACTGGCTGTCCCCGCGCCAGGTGCTCCGCGAGCTGGAGAAGGCCATGCCGGAGAACGTCATGATCTCCACGGACATCGGCAATATCAACTCCGTGGCCCACAGCTACCTGCGCTTCGAGAAGCCGCGCAGCTTCTTCGCCCCGATGAGCTTCGGCAACTGCGGCTACGCGCTGCCGACCATGATCGGCGCCAAGGCTGCATCCATGGACCGTCCCGCCGTGGCCTACGCCGGTGACGGTGCCTGGGCCATGAGCATGGGTGAGGTCCTCACCGCAGTGCGGCACGACATCCCGGTTACCGCCGTCGTCTTCCGCAACCGCCAGTGGGGTGCGGAGAAGAAGAACCAGGTGGAGTTCTACAACCGCCGCTTCATTGCTGGCGAGCTCGACAACGGCGAGAGCTTCGCTGCCATGGCCCAGACCATGGGAGCCGAAGGCATTGTGGTCGACCAGCTCGAGGAGGTGGGCCCCGCGCTCAAGCGCGCGCTCGCCGCCCAGATGGAAGAAGGCAAGACCACGGTCATCGAGATCATGTGCACCCGCGAACTGGGAGACCCCTTCCGCCGCGATGCCCTCGCGAAGCCGGTCCGTACGCTCGAGAAGTACAAGGACTACGTGTAAATCCTCACGTCAGTCCAGCCTTGCCTGTGGAGGTCTTCCGTGTGGAGGCCTCCACAGGCCTGCTTCTGGAGTTGTAGCAAGACGGAGGCGGACGCCGTGGTCCTGACTTACGGCTCCTCCTGCACGGTGCTGGTCCAGCAGCTCAGTCTTCCAGGCCCGGCCGCGACAGGGCCAGATTTCTCGGCCCGACCCCATAGAAAAGGACGCTCATGAGTATCCAGTCAACGACCAACTCCCGGACCTCGCAGCAGGCGCTTGACGCCATCGCCACCGTCAGCACCGGCCTGTTCATCGACGGCGAATGGGCCGAAGCGGCGTCCGGGGCCCGTTTCGACGTCGTAAATCCCGCCACTGAAGAGGTCATCGCCACGATAGCTGACGGCGGTCCCGAAGACGCCCGCCGGGCCATCGAAACCGCCGGCCGCGTACAGAAGGAATGGGCCAAGACCTCGCCGCGCGAGCGGAGCGAGATTCTCCGCCGTGCCTACGACCTGATCACGGCCCGCCAGGATGAGCTCGCTCTCATCATGACCTCCGAGATGGGCAAGCCGTTCCCGGAGGCCAAGGGCGAAGTGGCCTACGCCGCGGAGTTCTTCCGCTGGTTCTCCGAGGAGGCCGTGCGGATCGGCGGCGACCTGACCACCACCGGCGACGGCAAGAACCGCATCCTCGTCTCCAAGGAGCCCGTGGGCCCCTGCGTGCTGGTCACGCCGTGGAACTTCCCCCTGGCCATGGGCACCCGGAAGATCGGCCCGGCCATCGCGGCCGGCTGCACCATGGTGTTCAAGCCCGCCAACCTCGCCCCGCTGTCCTCCCTGGCGCTCGTGGACATCCTGATCGAGGCCGGCCTGCCCAGGGGTGTGCTCAACGTTGTCTGCACCACCAAGGCCGCGGAGGTGGTGTCGCCTTGGATGGCCAGCGGCATCGCCCGCAAGGTCAGCTTCACGGGCTCCACCGAAGTCGGTGTGCGCCTGCTCCAGCAGGCATCGCAGCACGTCATGCGCTCCTCGATGGAACTGGGCGGGAACGCCCCGTTCATCGTGTTCGAGGACGCTGACCTGGACCGCGCCGTGGATGGCGCCGTCGCCGCGAAGATGCGCAACATGGGCGAGGCCTGCACGGCAGCCAACCGGCTCTTTGTGCAGCGCCCCATCGCGGACGAATTCGCCCGACGGCTGGCCGCCCGCCTCAGTGCCCTTTCGGTGGGCGACGGAGCCGACTCCGGCACCGACGTCGGGCCCCTCGTCGAAGAGAAGGCACTCACTAAAATGCAGGAACTGGTGGACGACGCCGTGTCCAAGGGCGCCACGGTGGTGTGCGGTGGCTCCCGCCCGGACCGCCCCGGCTACTTCTACACTCCTACTGTTTTGTCCGGCGTCAGCCCGGATTCCGACCTGATGAGCCAGGAGATCTTCGGGCCCGTGGCTCCTGTGGTTCCCTTCGACACCGAAGAGGAAGTCACCCGGCTGGCCAACGACACCCCGTGGGGGCTGGTGGGCTATCTCTTCACACAGGACGTGGACCGGGGCTTCCGCATGGGCGACGCCCTTGAAGTTGGCATGGTTGGGCTCAACACTGGAATTGTCTCCAACCCTGCGGCGCCCTTCGGCGGCATCAAGGCCTCCGGCCTGGGCCGCGAGGGTGGCCGGGTCGGAATCGAGGAATTCCTCGAGACCAAGTACATGGCTATTCCCCGCGTCTAAGCCCAGGCTAAGGCGCGGCCGGCTGCTGCCGTGGGGCTACCAGAAGCTGGTGCCCCACGGCATACCGGGATGTCTGGCGCTATTCAGCGGCGATTTTGGGTCTGCCGTCTCTCCCGGCAAGCAGGATCTTTGCTTCCTCGCCGACCAATGCCAAACCCTCCGCAATTGAGCGCGAGGGAATGGCGCCAAAACCAATCCTGAAGCAATTCCGCGGTGCGTCCGGTTGGATGAAATAAATATCGCCACGTTCAATGAGCACTCCGCGCTTTTCTACGGCGCGGACCAACTCCAAGGCATCCAGCCCGGGTGGCCCCTCCACCCAAAGACTGACGCCGCCGGGCGGGTACGGGCCCTGCTCCCAGGGCAGGCACTGCGCGGCGACCTCGGTGACCGTCTCCCAGCGCGTCTTCAGCTGCCGCCGGTGACGGCGCAGGGCGCGGTGGTAATCGCCGCTGTCGATCATCAGGGCGAGGGCGCGCTGCATGTGCCCGGGAGGGTGGCGTACCTGGTACCGCCGCACGCGCCGCAGTTCGGTGATCAGTTCCGCGGGCCCCACCAGGAACCCCAGCCGCAGCCCCGGGGAGAGGAACTTGGAGAATGTGCCCAGGTACAGCACGTCGCCGGTGGAGTCCAGCGCCTTCAGCGCGGGGCTGGGGCTGCCTTCGTAACGGAATTCGCTGTCGTAGTCGTCCTCGATGAGGACCGTTCCGGAGGCGGCGGCGAGCTTGAGCAGGCGACGGCGGCGCTCCATGCTGAGCGTGACGTTGGTGGGGTGGTGGTGGCTCGGGGTGACATACAGGAGGGCAGTGCCGCTGAGCGTCTCGGGGAGGCAGAGGCCGTCGCCGTCGACGTCGATGCCGTAGACCTGGGCGCCGGTGCGCAGGAAGATGTGGCGGGCGTCAAGATAGCCGGGGTTCTCGATGGCCACGCGCTGGTGCGGGCCCAGCAGTGTCCTGGCCAGCAGGTCCAGTCCCTGCTGGGAGCCGACCGTGATGAGGATTTCATCCGGTCCGGCCTCGATGCCGCGTGCGGGAAGGATCTGGCGGCGGATCATGTCGATGAGCATGGGGTCGTCCGCGCCCACGCTGTCCTGGAGGCTGGCGAAGCGGTGGGGCTGGTACAGGGCTTCCCGCAGGCTCCGCACCCAGGCGGTGGCGGGGAAGCTGTTGACATCCACCTGGCCGGCGACGAACGGGTACGGGTACGTGTACCAGTCCGGGGTTTTTTCAACCTCCGGGATACCCTCGTCGGCGTAGCGGCGCATCCGGGAGGACCAGTCGATCATCGAATCAGTGGCCGGCACCTCGGCCTCCGCCGCGGCCATCATCTCAGGGTTGACGAAGATCCCGCTGCGCTCATGGCTGATGACCAGGCCCTCGGTGAGCAACTCCTGGTAGGCCAGGTTGATGGTGTTGCGGGCAACCTTGAGCTCGGCGGCCAGCTCGCGGGAGCTGGGGAGCCTGCGGCGTGAATCGAAGATACCGACGGCGATGCCGTGCTCGATGACGCGGCGGACCTGCCGGTACAGGGGTTCGCTGGAACTGCGGTCAATCTCTATGAGTGTCCGTGGCACGATTCGCCTCCCAAGCAGCGCGATGAAGTATCAGGACCGAAAGAAGCGGGGGAGTTCAGTATGAACTCCCCCGCCAAGAATTTCTCTTTGTACTTTAGCTACGGGCCAAAGATTCCAGTGAATCAACGACGTCGATGCCATGCGCCGCGCCGACCGCGGTGTTGGTCAGGCGGCCGCCCAGGGTGCTCAGGCCTGCGCGCAGTGCCGCATTCTCGGCCACGGCCCGCTCCACGCCCTTGTCGGCGATCTGCAGAACGTACGGAAGCGTGACGTTGGTCAGCGCGTAGGTGGAGGTGTGGGGGACGGCGCCCGGCATGTTGGCCACGCAGTAGAAGACGGAGCCGTGGACGCGGAAGGTGGGTTCCTGATGCGTGGTCGGGTGCGAATCCTCGAAGCAGCCGCCCTGGTCAATGGCGATGTCCACCAGGACGCTGCCGGGCTTCATACGGGAGACCAGCTCGTTGGAGATGATCTTGGGTGCCTTGGCCCCGGGGACCAGCACGGCGCCGATGACCAGGTCGGCCTGGATGACCTCCTGCTCGATGGCGAGCTGGTTGGCGGCGAGGGTGCGGACCCGGCCCTGGTACATGCGGTCCGCTGCGCGCAGCTTGTCCACGTTCTTGTCGAAGAGGACCACGTCCGCCCACATGCCGGCAGCCACGGCAACGGCGTTCATGCCGGACACACCGGCGCCGATGATGACCACGCGGGCCGGTGCCACACCGGAGACGCCGCCGATCAGCACGCCGCGGCCACCCTCGGGGCGGGTCAGGCACTGTGCGCCCACCAGGGGAGCCAGCCGGCCGGCCACTTCACTCATGGGGAACAGCAGCGGCAGCGAGCCGTCTTCGAGCTGGACCGTCTCGTAGGCAATGGAGGTGCTGCCGGCGTCGAGCAGGGCCCGGGTGCAGGCCTCGTCGGCGGCCAGGTGCAAGTAAGTGAAGATCGTCAGGTCCCGCCGCATGCGGTGGTATTCCGCCGCGATCGGTTCCTTGACCTTGAGCAGCAGATCGGCGGCGGCCCAGACCTCGTCGGCCGTCTGAAGGATGGTGGCTCCCGCTACCGTATAGGCGTCATCAGAGATGGACGAGCCTTCTCCAGCGCCGGCCTCAATAAACACATCGTGCCCGTGGGCAATGAGCTCGTGGACGCCGGCCGGCGTGACGGCTACTCGGTATTCGTGGGACTTGATTTCCTTCGGGATGCCGATCTTCATTGTGACCTCCATGATGTTGATGGGTGCTGTGCAGATAAGTCCGCCGTGCGGGCTGCGCAGCGTTATCGAAGTATGGTCCGGTCCAGGATGGGACCAGAAGCACCAGATGTGCGCCGGCTGACGGGACCAAACTGGACCCATCAGCCGGGCACGATGTGGCCCTGATGCCCGGTGTGGCCGCCAGCCTATGCTTCGATCATCGCTACTCACCTCGACAAGAAGGAGATAGTTTTGGACGCCACCACACTCCGGGCCCAGGCCCGGCGCCACCTCGGACCCCACTTCACCCGCAAGGACACCTGGGACAGCGAGTTCCCGATTTTTGTCCGGGGCGAAGGCAGCTACCTCATCGACACCGAAGGGGACCGCTATCTGGACGGCCTCGCCGGGCTCTTCTGCGTAAACATGGGCCACGGCCGCCAGGACATCGCCAAGGCAGCCAGCGAGCAGATCAGCACCCTGGCCTACGCCTCCAACTGGGGCTCGGCGCACCCGCCGGCCATTGAGGCCGCCGCGCTCATCGCGGACCTGGCCCCCGGCGACCTGGGCACCACGTTCTTCGTCAACTCCGGCTCCGAGGCCGTGGAGACGGCCCTGAAGTTTGCCCGCCAGTACTTCCGCAGCCAGGGCCAGCCTCAGCGCACCAAAGTCATCAGCCGCGACATGGCCTACCACGGCACCACCATGGGTGCCCTGTCCATCACGCAGCTGCCCAAGATCAAGGAACCGTTCGGCGAGCTCCTGCCAGGAATCCGCAGCGTCCCGAACACCCTCGGTTTCACCGGCGACTGCGGCCCGGTCACGGAGCTGGACTGCTTCCGCGCCATTGAGCGGGTGGTCCTCGAAGAGGGCCCCGAAACCATTGCGGCCATCTTTGCGGAGCCGGTCCAGAACGGCCGCGGAGCCCTCGTGGCACCTGACGGCTACTGGCCGGCACTGCGCGCACTGTGCGACAAGTACGGGATCCTCCTGGTCTCCGACGAAGTCATCTGCTCCTTCGGCCGGCTTGGCCACTTCTTCGGCTACGGCGTCACCGGCGTGGTCCCGGACCTGGTCACCTTCGCCAAAGGCTCCACTTCCGGCTACGCACCCCTGGGCGGCCTGATCGTCCGCGAGCAGCTGGTCCAGGAGCTGTTCAACTCATCCACGGGCGGCGTCTTCACGCACGGCGCCACCTGGGGCGGGCACCCGGTCTCCACCGCCGTCGCGGTCGCCAACATCACCGCCATGCGCGACGAAAACGTCCTGGGCAACGTCCAGGAACAGGGCCCGAAGCTCATGGAGGCCCTGGAATCGCTGAAGAACTCGCACCGCTGCGTCAAGGCAGTCCGGGGCACGGGCTTCTTCTACGCGATCGAACTCATGGCGGACAGCTTCAGCGGCCGCGAACTGACCCAAGCCGAGTCGCTGAAGGTCCTTCGCGAAGTCCTTCCCGAGTCCTTCAAGCGGACCAAGGTGATCCTTCGCGGGGACGACCGCGGTGCCACCATGATCATGATCTCCCCGCCGCTCGTGGCCGACGCAGAGGTCCTGTCCGCGCTGCTGCATGGTGTGGACGGCATGCTCACCGACATCGAGAAGGCCATCCAGCCCTAACCATCGCATCCGGTTCTTCGCCTGCGGAGGGCGCCCCCTCGTGGACGCCTCCGCAGGATCCGATGTGACCTCCGCAGGTTCGAGATAAGAGGTACAACCATGGCGACGGCGATTGTTGAGAAGCGCATTCCGCAGGCAGCGCCGCCCGCGGGAAGCGCGCTGTTTGAGCGCTGGCGCCAGGAGCTGTCCGGCCGCGGCCGGGTGGTCGGATTCGCCGACGGCGAGGACGAGCGTGCCGTCCGCGCTGCCAGTGCGCTGGCCGCGGAAGGAATCATCAGCCCCAGGCTCATTGGCCGGAGCCATGAAATCCGGCGGGTGGCGGCCGAACTGGACTGTGTGCTGCCCGGCGACGCCATCCTCGACGTCGGCGGGCTGGCCGGCGACAGCAGCATCGCCGCTCTGATCGGGGAGGCTTACTCCCGCAAACCCGAGCAGTTGACCCACGCCAGTCAGGAACCGGTCCATGTTGCCGCGGCCGCGTTGCGGGCCGGGTATCTGGACGCCTGTGTTGCCGGTGCCGGGACGCCCACGGCGCTGGTGCTCCGGGCCGCGCTGCGCGTGGTGGGCCTGGACCCCGGCTGCACCACCCTGAGCAGCTCGTTCCTGATGCTGCTGCCCGACGGAAGGGAACTGACGTTCGGCGATTGCGCCGTCGTTCCCGATCCTTCCGCCGAACAGCTGGCGGACATCGCCGCCTCGGCAGCCGCCATGCACCAGGCGCTGACGGGGCAGTCGCCGAAGGTGGCCATGCTGTCCTTCAGCACCCGGGGCAGCGCTATCCACTCACACGTGGACAAGGTCAGGTCCGCGATGGAAATCCTGCGGACCCGCCACCCGCTGCTGCACGTGGATGGCGAGCTGCAGTTTGATGCCGCGCTGGTCCCCTCCATCGGGGCGGCGAAAGCGCCCGGCTCGGAGGTGGCGGGTCAGGCAAATGTGCTGGTGTTCCCCAGCCTGGACGCCGGAAACATCGGCTACAAGATCACCGAACGGCTCGGGGGAGCCGTGGCCGTGGGCCCGATCCTGCAGGGGCTGGCAGCGCCCCTGAACGATCTGTCCCGTGGTTGCAGCGCCGGGGACATCGCGTCCGTTGGCCTGTTGAGCGCCATGCAGTCGCTCTCCGTACTCGACAGAAAGGAGATCCGCCCTGAGCACGGCGCAAGCCCGCTCCGGGAGGATCGCAGACGACCATGACACAAGACGTTGCCACGCCCGTAGGACGCGACAAGCCGGAAGGAAGCGGCAAACAGCGTGGATTTCTCCCGCGAGGCCTGCGGGACAGGCGGCTGCCCGGGCTCGCACTGGCGGCCGCTGCCGTGGCCGTCGCGTGGCTTGTCCACGCGGCCGTCCCGGTGCTCCCCTTCCTCACGGTGGCCGTCATCCTCGGCATCCTTTCCGCCAACCTGCCCGGGATCGGCCCCGCAGTCGAAGGAGTCATGCAACCCGGACTGGTGCTGGCCGCCAAGAGGTTCATGAGGCTCGGAATCGTGCTGCTCGGACTGAAGCTGAGCCTCATAGACGTCGCGGCCCTCGGCTGGGCGACGCTGGGGATCGTGGTGGGCATCGTGCTGCTGACCTTCGTGGGCACCTTGCTGCTGGGCAAGGCGTTCAGGCTTCCGGGGGACCAGCCCTTGCTCCTGGCCGCAGGCTTTTCCATCTGCGGCGCGTCCGCCATCGGGGCCATGAGCGGAGTGACCAGAACGGATCACCGCGGCACCGTGGTGCCCATCGCGCTCGTGACCCTGTGCGGGACGCTTGCCATCGCCGTGCTACCGGCCCTCAAGGGTCCTCTCGGCTTGGACGAGGTGCAGTTCGGGCATTGGGTGGGGGCCAGCGTCCATGACGTGGGGCAGGTTGTCGCGACGGCACAGACGGCAGGCACCGCGGCCCTGGCCGGGGCCCTGGTCATCAAGCTCACCCGTGTCCTGATGCTCGCCCCGATGGTCACCGCTGCCGCTTTAGTGCAGCGCTGCCGCAATCGTTCCCGGCGCAATCGTTCCCAGCACAGCAAGGCGGCCGCCGGCATCGAAGAAGGCAAGCTCAAATTCCCACCCTTGATCCCGCTGTTCGTGGCGGGGTTCATGGCGATGATCGTGTTGCGGACGCTGGGAATCCTGCCGCATGCGGTCCTGGAAGGTGCTGCGCTCGCCCAGGACCTTCTGCTCGCTACAGCGTTGTTCGGGCTGGGAACATCCGTGCAAATACGGTCAATTCTCCACACCAGCGGCAGGGCGATCGTCGTCGCCATGCTCTCCTGGGGCCTCATCGGAGTACTCGCCTACGTGGGAGTGCAATTCATCTAGGAACGGACATCATGACCACCACGGAACTCACCATCGCGGCTCTCATAGTTGCCGTCGCCGTGGTGGCCCAGGCCGGCACCGGGTCCGGATTTGGCATCGTCTCCTCGCCGCTGCTGCTGATGATCAGCCCACAGCTGGTGCCCGGCCCACTGCTTCTCGTTTCGGTGGTGGTCATGCTATTCGTGAGCTGGCAGAACCGGAGGGGCCTAAGGCACGTGGATCTCAAGGTGGCCATTGCCGGGTGCCTGCCCGGTGCCGTTGCCGGACTATGTGTATTGCCCCTGCTGAACGGCAAATGGACCGGGATGATCGTGGGCGGGCTGGTGGTGGCCAGCGTTCTCACCGGACTCAAGGGATTCCGCATCCCGCAAAACCGCTTTTCCCTGTTCGCGGCCGGCCTGCTCGGTGGAGTGCTGGGTACGGTTGCCTCCACCTCAGGGCCGCCGCTTGTGGTGGTTTACCGGAGCGAGGACGCCGCCCGCTACCGCGCCAACCTCTCCCTGTTTTTTCTGGTGTCGTCGTTGGTCTCGCTGCTCGCCCTGGCGGGCGCCGGTTCCTTCGGCACGGAGGAGCTGCTGCTCACCAGCTGGCTGCTGCCGGGCGTTGCCCTCGGGGCGCTGGCATCGCGGCCGGTGGTGAAGCGGATTTCCGCCGCCACCATCCGTCCCGCGGCCCTCAGCCTGTGTCTGGTTGCCGGGGTGAGCCTGCTGATCAAAGGCGCTCTGGCCTGACGGCCACGGTTCCCGACGCCGGCGTGTCCTCGGTGGCTGGCTCAGTGTTCTTGCCGGCCGGCAGCGCCTTCAGCCCCGCCGCGCAGCCGACAATCCCCGCGATGAACAGCACTTTCAGGACACTGAAGGGTTCGACGCCGGTGGCCATCGCCCAGCCCACCGTAAGGGCAGCCCCGATCCCCACCCACACGGCGTAGGCGGTGCCGAGCGGGATGCTGCGGATGGCCAGGCCGAGGCCGATCATGCTCAGGGTGGCCGTCACGCCGAAAACAAGAGTGGGCAGGGGGCGGGTGAAGCCGTCGGACTGGCCCAGCGCGGTGGCCCAGACGGCTTCCAGCACGGCGGAGGCCAGCAGCATCAGCCACGCAGCGGAACGCTTATTCATTACGCCACCACCTTCAGGCCAACCACGCACGCGGCGATGCCGGTGAGCAGCATCAGGCGCGCCGTCGTCGGACGTTCCGCCTTCGTGGTGATCGCGTAGGCGGAGGTCAGCACCACGCCCACGCCCACCCACACGGCGTACGCGGTGCCGGTGGGGATGGACTGCATGGCGATGGCGAGGCCGGCCATGCTCACGAGGACGGAGACCAGGAAGAGGAGCGCGGGGGCGAGCCGGCGTCGGCCGGAGGCCTGGAACGTCCGGTGCAGAGCTGCGGCCCAGACGGCTTCCAGCGCCCCGGAAAGAATGAGAATTACCCACGACATGACAGATCCTTTAGCCAGTCTTGTCGCGTGCCGGGTACTGAACCGTCGTCCGGAGGGTCCTGTGCGGAGCCTTGTTTCCAGCATAGCAACGCCCGACGGCGGGTGGCCGGGTTGGTGGCCAACCTCACCGCCAGGGTTCCGGCCCAAGTAGGTAGCGCTAACTGTCGTAATGAGCCTTCAAAACGTCAGTTAGCGCTACTCAGTTGGGGATGGGGGGACGTTCAGAGGGCGCCGCCGGCTGTCTCCGGGGCGGAGGAGTCGCGGCCCCCGTTGCCCACGGTTTCGCGGGCGATGAAGTTCTCGATGTCGAACAGGTTGTCCGCGCGCTCGGCGATGTTAAAGAGGGTGGTCATGGCGGCGACCTCCTCCACCTGCTCCTTGAGGAACCAGAGCATAAACTGCTCGCCCAGGGCGTCGTCCTCGGAACGGGCGGCGCGGAACAGGGCCTCGATCGCGGCCGTCACTTCCTTCTCCTGCTCCAGCGCCAGGGCCAGCGGCTCGGTCACGGAGGAGAAGTCGTTGCGCACGGTGGGGACGCCCGGGATGGTGAACTCGATGTCGCGGTCCAGCATGTACTGCACCATCATCATGGCGTGGTTCCGCTCTTCCACCGACTGCCGGTAGAAGTAGCGGGCCAGCTGCGGGAGGTCCTGGTTGGCGAACCAGGTGGCCACGGCAATGTACTGCTGCGAGGCCGCGAATTCGTTGCCGATCTGGGTGGACAGGAGCGCATTAAAGGGTGTGGAGGTCATAGCCAGAGTCTAGGAGCGCCGCGTGCCGCTGACCAGTGTGGAAAGGCTCAGATAACGAAGGCGAGGCTAGCCTGCAGCGCTGGATCAGGCAGTCGCGCGGTCGATCGAAACCACGGCCAGGAAGCCGCGGCCCAGGATTTCGGGGGTCCCGGTATCGGAGCCGACGACGGCGTCATAGCGGTTGAGTGCCTCGGGTTCCGTGGGGCTGGGGGCAGTTTCGTCGGCGTCGGCTTCTGCGGCGGCGGCAGCGGCTCCCGCGGCCTCCGCGCTGACGCTGAGGCTGCCCGCGCTGACGGTGGCCTGGCCCTGCAGCAGCACAGCAAGCTGGCCCTCAAAAACCGGGTGCGCGCGCTTCTTGGAGAGCTCGATGATGGACGTGAAGCCCTTGAAGGACCCCGTCCGGGTGATGACATTCAGGTCGCGGATGTCCCCGGTGGGCAGGGCACCGTGCGCAGCAGCTTCGCCGGAGAACCTGAACGGCCGTTACTTTTCCAGCGGGTGCTCGGCGCCGTCCACGGTGAGAAGGAGCAGCTCGCCGTCGATCACGGTCAGCACGCGTTCCATGCCCGGGAACGCCGAGAAATCCCCGGCCTTGCTGACGTCGGCGATGCTGACCCGCCAGTCCCAGGCGCCGTCCTGCGCCGAGGCGGCTTTCGGGTGGCTGGCAAGCTCACGGGTCACCCCGCCGCCGTTACGCCACGGTTCGGACCTGAGTTCTGCGAAGCGGATGATCTCCATCGGACCAGCCTAGTTTGTTTGGGCGGCCCCGCCACGCGTGGCATGCTGGGCAAATGCGCCAGGGGATCACCGACGGACAGAGCCGCCTGCTGACATCCTGGCTTGGGGAATTCAGCACCGTGCAGGACTACTCCTGGCCCCTGCAGGACACGAACGTCCTCCACGTTGTCACGCCGTCGGGCGAAGGATTCATCGTCAAGGCGAGCACCACAAGCCACCATATCCGCCGCGAGATCGCCGCCCATGCCGGCGGGTTCGAAGGGCTCCACGGGCGGGTTCCGGCGTTACGCCATGCTTCGGCTGCGTCGGGCATCCTGGTGACGGAGTTCCTGCCGGGGGTCCTGGTCGAGGGGACGCCGGCCGAGGATGATCCGGAAACGTACCGCCAGGCGGGGGCGCTGCTGGCGACGATTCACCGGCCCGCCGGGGTCTCGTCCACGTACGCATCAGCCCTCACGGCCAAGACCCGTGCGTGGATGGACCGTGGCCACGGGCTGCTGCCGGGATCCCAACTCGACAGCTTTGAGCAGGCGCTCGATGCACTGCGGCCGGGCGTGGCGCGGCTGGTGGCAACGCACGGCGATTACCAGCCGAGGAACTGGCTGCAGGACAACGGTCAGATCAAGGTCATCGACTTCGGCCGTGCTGAACCGCGTCCGTGGGTGCACGATCTGGTGCGGCTCAGCCACCAGCAGTTCGTTGGCAGGCCCGACCTGGCGGACGCGTTCCATTCAGGCCTGGGCAAAACGGTGGCACCGGCGGAGGCTGACCTGTGGCGGCTGGAGAACCTGCACCAGGCCATCGGCACGGTGGTGTGGGCCAACCAAGTGGGCGACACCGCATTTGAACAGACGGGCCGCGCCATGGTGGAGCGCGTGCTGTCCGGCGCCTGAAATGGAACCGACCCACATCGGCGCAGGGGGCACTTCCCTGCTACTCTCCTCCCGGGGGACGTCACGAAGACAGCCTGAAGGAGCCGGAAATGTTCGTCAAAGTCTGTGGTCTCAGTACGCCCGAATCAGTCCGTGCCGCCGTGGAGGCTGGGGCGGACGCCGTCGGGTTTGTCCTGACGGCCAGCCCGCGGGTGGTCTCGCCGTCGCAGGTTTCCACTCTTCTGGCCGATGTGCCGGAAGGCATGGTTGCCGTCGGCGTTTTCCGGCATGAACCTGTCGCCGATGCCCTTGCCATCGCCCGTTCCGCCGGACTCGAGTGGGTCCAACTCCACGCAGACCTCACCCCGGAAGACGTAACCACAGTGCACGACGCCGGCATGAAGCTGATCAGGGCGGTCACCATGGCAGCCACTGCGGACGCGTTCGCCGACTGGGGCGAGGAACTCCTGTTGATTGACGCCGCCGTGCCCGGGTCCGGACAGGCCTGGGACTACGCCTCCATGGTGGACGTGACGGCGCTCCAGGACCGCAAGTGGCTGCTGGCCGGCGGGCTGGATCCGGACACCGTGGCGAACGCCACTGCAGCCTCAGGCGCGTGGGGCGTGGACGTCTCCTCCGGCGTCGAGGTTTCCCGTGGCGTGAAGGACCTGGACAAGATCCGGGCCTTCGTGAAGGCCGCCAAGGGCTGAGGCCCGGTCCAAGCTTCAGGTCCCAAGTTCAGGGGCCAATCAGGGCAGACCCCTACGTTTTTGTCAGACCCCGCGGGGCACAATGGACAGATGAAGACACTGCTCAACATCATCTGGCTGGTATTCGGCGGACTCTGGCTTGCCCTGGGCTATTTCCTCGCCGGCATCATCTGCTGCCTGCTGATCGTCACCATTCCGTGGGGCATCGCGTCGTTCCGGATTGCGGCGTACACGCTCTGGCCGTTCGGGCGCATGGTGGTGGACAAGCCGGGCGGGACGGGCGTGTTCCCTCTCCTGGGGAATGTCATCTGGCTGGTGGTGGCGGGCATCTGGATCGCGATCGGCCACGTGCTGACAGCCATTGCCATGGCGGTCACCATCATCGGCATCCCGCTGGCCATCGCCAACCTCAAGCTCATCCCGGTCAGCCTGATGCCGCTCGGCAAGCAGATCGTTCCGACCAACAGCCCGTTCGTTACCGCGTACCGTTAGCCGGCGGCATTCCCAGGGGTTTCGCTGAACCCGGGGACCAGTCCCTGGGCTTCGAGCTCTTCTGAACGCAACGCGCGCAGCACACAGAACTCGTTGCCGTCCGGGTCGGCCATGACCACCCAGGTCACCTCCGGCCCCTGCCCGACAAAAATGCGCGACGCGCCCAGGGCTTCCAGCCGCTGCACCTCCTCGGCCTGGTCATCCGGACGGAGGTCCAGATGCAGCCTGTTCTTGAGCTCCTTCCGCTCGGGCACCTTTAGGAACAGCAGGTCCGGGCTGACGCCGTCGGCCGGGCTGCCGGCGGGCGGTTCCAGTACGATTTCGTCTTCCACCTCGTAGGTGCGGCGCCACCCCAGGGCCTTCTCCCAGAAGTCGGCGGGCACTTTGGGGTCGGTGGAATCGATGCTGACGGCTTGGATGCGCAGGTTCATCCGAGCAGTCTTGCACCGGCCGGGGCGGCCGTAAAGGCTTCGGGCGGTTGCGCGAAGAGTCAGGCCAGCTCGCCCTGCAGGTTCCGGCGGGCGGCGTCGAGCCACAGTTCCCGTGCGCGGTCGCTGTGGAACAAGGGGTCCAGTTCCAGCAGGTGACGGACGACGGCGGCGCGGCCGGCCGCGAAGTCGGCGTCGCCGATGTGCGCGTAGTCTTCCCGGACGGCGGCCACATACCGGGCGTAGGGCTCAGGTTCGCCGCCGAGGACTGACAGGTCCGCGTCGCAGAGGAGGGCGCCGCCGTCGTCCCCTGGTTCCGGGCGGTGGTCCGATGTCAGCCGCACCAGCCGGGCCACCTCGTCAACATCGGCGGCCGGGAGCCCCGCGTCCGTGAGGCGCTCCTCTGCGAGCCGGGCCGATTCCTCCTCGTCCTGGCCGGCGACCCCGCGGTACACGGCATCGTGGAACCAGGCTGCGAGCAGCACTGTCCGCGGCGGATCGGCGGGGTCGGTGAGCAGGTCCATGGCCTCAAGTACGGCCAGCAGGTGCGTGCAGCCGTGATACCGGCGGTGGTCCTCGCTCCAGCGGTCCAGCAGGTCAAGGAAGAGGGCGTCGTGGCCGGGCATGATGGCTTCCCAGCGGTTCAGCAGCGGGACCTTGAGTGACTTGTTGCGCCGCCGGGCCGGGATGCGCAGCCCGCTGGCGATGAGCTTGCGGACCAGGATCCGGGCTTCCACGGCGATGGCGCCCGCGGCGACGAGGTCGTCGAACCGGCGCTCGGCAACGTCGTAGTGGTCGCCGTCGAACGCCCGGTCCGGGATGCCGGCCGCGGCGGCGAAGGCGTGCAGTTCCGCCAGCGACGTGTCCGAGATGAGGTGCGAAAAGTGCGTGCCGTGGGCGGGCCACAGCGGCGGATCAAGGTAAATCGCCATGGGGGAAGTCTAGTGCGGCGGCTCTCCGCGGGGCCGGTCAGGAGCCGGCCGGCAGGATGTTCTGGTTTCCCTGGAAGACGTTCCGCGGATCGAAGTCACGCTTGACCCTGGCCAGCCGCGCGTAATTCCCGTTTCCGAACGCGGCGCGGATGCGCTCCTGGCCCTCGTTGCCGATGAAATTGAGCCACACCCCGCCTGTGGCATAGGGCGCAATCTTGCCGCGGAAGTCCTTCACCCAGGCCTTGGCCAGCTGGCCTTCCTCGGGTGTTGGCGAGATGCCGTAGGGATGGCTCACCCAGGCCGCGTTCCGGTTGATCAGGGGCGTGGCCGCGCCAGCGTTCCCGCCGACGGCGCCGCCCCACCGGGCGATGAGCTGCTGGGACGTGGCATCGGGAAGGTTCCGGGCGGATTCCACGAACAAGTCCAGGGCCGCGTCGGGAAGTTCGTTGTGGTAGTCCGCGCTCCAGTAGTTGTAGTGGTCCGGCGGATCGTCCAGGGAGGACTGGAAATCGGCGTACGGGGTGTCGGCCACGAGGTCCACTGCAGGCCCGAGCTCGCGGAACGGCCGCGCGTGCTCGGAGCCTTCCTCGGGCTCACCCGCGTAGAGGTAGGCAATGAGAGTGGCCATCTTTCCCACGAGGTGCTCGGGTACAAACGGCTCCGGTGGTGCCGTGAAATAGAGGAGCGCCAGGCCAACACCGTCAGGGGCTGCCAAGGCCAGGTCCCGGAACGCCCGGGAAACGTCGGTGGCCGCCTCCCCGGGCCACAGCCACATCCCGGCGTGGACCACCGGGCCGAGCCGGTGGGCCTGGAACGTGAAGGACGTGGCCACCCCGAAATTGCCGCCGCCGCCGTGGAGCGCCCAGAAGAGTTCGGGGTTTTCCCGGGCGCTCGCGGTGACGCGCTCGCCGTCGGCCGTCACCAGGTCCACCGAGACGAGACTGTCGCACGCGAACCCGAAGGACCGCTCCAGCCAGCCTGACCCGCCGCCCAGGGTGAAGCCGGCGACGCCGGTGGTGGAGGCCCGCCCGCCGGTGACGGCCAGGGCATGCTCCTGGGTGGCGCGGTCGAACTCGCCCCATGTGACGCCTGCCCCGGCGGTGACGATGCCGGATTCGGGGTCCACGTTGATCGACTTCATGGGCCGGACATCGATTACCAGGCCGTCGTTGTTCATGGACATTCCGGCCACTGAGTGGCCGCCGGCACGGATGGCGATGGCGAGGGAATTTTCCCGTCCATAGCGGAGGGCTTCGGCCACGTCCGCGTCATTCGAACACTGGGCAATCACCGCCGGACGCCGGGCAATCATGGCGTTGAAGACCTTCCGGGCCGGGTCATAGTCGGGGCTGTCAGGCCTGATCCACTTCATCACAACGCTCCTCAGCGACCGCGCCCCTCCCCCTCCACATAGCGTAGGACTTCGGCCCACGACGTTCCATAGGCAGCCAACTTAAGCCTCGCGCGGGGGAACGAAACCAGCGTGAACGTCATTTTCTGATCCGCGGCGAAAACTATTAAGAAAACCCGCAAATGCGGACTAGGATCATGAAATGCCCACTATTCGCGTATCCGAAGCAGCACGGTTCCTCGGCGTCAGTGACGACACTGTCCGGCGCTGGACAGAGAACGGCAGCCTCACCCCCGTGAAGGACGACGCCGGCCGGCTGGCAGTCGACGGCCTGGAACTGGCAAGGCACGCCCAGAAGCTCGCGCAGCTTCCCGAGGACCCGCACCGTTCAGGAAGTTCGGCGCGCAACAGGTTCGTCGGCCTGGTCACGGGGATCACTGCGGACAAAGTCATGGCCCAGGTGGAACTCCAGTGCGGGCCGTTCCGGGTGGTGTCGCTGATGAGCAGCGAAGCCGTCCGCGACCTGGGCCTGGAACTGGGCTCCGTGGCCACCGCGGTGGTCAAAGCAACCACGGTCATCATCGAAACCCCGCACGGAAAGAGCATCATTTGAGCACCCTCAAACACGGCACCCCCGTCATAATCGCAGCCGCCCTCATGCTGGGCCTGGCCGCGTGCGCTCCGGCGCCCACGACGCCCACGGCCACGCAGCCTGCCACCTCGCAGTCCCCGGACGCCACCGGACAGGTGTCCGGGACCATCACGGTCTTCGCGGCCGCGTCGCTCAAAGCCACGTTCACCCGGCTGGCCGGCGACTTTGAGGCGAAGAACCCGGGAACCAAGATCGTGCTGAGCTTCGCCGGCTCCTCGGACCTGGTCACCCAGATCACCCAGGGCGCACCGGCCGATGTTTTTGCCTCCGCCGACACCAAGAACATGATCAAGCTTGCCGACGCCAAGCTCCTGGACGGGGCCGCGAAGAACTTCGCCACGAACGTCCTGGAGATCGCCGTCCCGCCGTCCAATCCGGCGTCGATCGCGTCCTTCGCCGACCTCGCCAGACCGGGCGTCAAGGTGGTTGTCTGCGCCAGCCAGGTTCCGTGCGGGGCCGCAGCGGACACCGTGGAAAAGGCCGCGGGCGTGACCCTCTCGCCGGTCAGCGAGGAATCATCCGTGACGGACGTTCTGGGCAAGGTCACCTCGGGCGAGGCCGACGCCGGCCTGGTCTACGTCACCGACGTCAAAGGCGCCGGAGACAAGGTCAAGGGAATCCTGTTCGACGAATCCGACAAGGCAGTTAACACCTATCCCATCGCCACAGTAGGCTCGAGCCGGAACAAGGAACTGGCGGCAGCCTTCATCGCCATGGTGACCGGTGCCGACGGGCAGAAAACCCTCGGTGAGGCTGGCTTCGGCGCCCCGTAGCAACCCGTCCCGTAGGCAACCCCGCACCGTAGGCAACCCGCCCACAAGGAGACCATGAGACAGGCCAGGAACGGCAGGCACGGCGGCGTCCCGCGCTGGATTTACGTCCTTGCGGCTGCCGGCGGCCTGTTCGTTGTGCTGCCGCTGGCAGCCATGGTGGCCAAGGTCAACTGGGCCCAGTTCATCCCGCTGGTCACGTCGGAAGCGTCGCTGCAGGCCCTTGGGCTGAGCCTGCGCACGTCGGCGGCCAGCACCGGCCTGTGCATCGTGCTGGGTGTGCCGCTCGCCCTGGTCCTGGCCCGCGGCAGCTTCCCCGGCCAGCGCGTCCTCCGTTCGCTGGTCCTCCTGCCTCTGGTGCTTCCGCCCGTGGTGGGCGGCATCGCCCTGCTGTACACCTTCGGGCGGCAGGGGCTGCTGGGCCGGACGCTGGAAGTGGCAGGCCTGCAGATCGCCTTTTCGACGACGGCGGTCATCCTGGCCCAGACGTTTGTGGCCCTTCCGTTCCTGGTGGTCAGCCTCGAGGGTGCCTTGCGGACCGCTGGGAACCGATACGAAGCGGTGGCCGCGACGCTCGGCGCGGGTCCCACCACGGTGCTCCGCAGGGTCACCCTCCCGCTCGTGCTGCCGGGACTCGCGTCCGGTGCGGTGCTGTCCTTCGCCCGCAGCCTGGGCGAATTCGGCGCCACCCTCACGTTCGCCGGCAGCCTCCAAGGGGTGACCCGGACCCTGCCGCTGGAAATCTACCTGCAGCGGGAAACGGATGCCGATGCCGCCGTCGCGCTTTCCCTGGTCCTCGTGGCGGTAGCAGTGGTTGTGGTGGCGCTCGCGTACCGCAGTCCCCGCGCAGCCGAACAGGCCCCCGCCCTGCGCGGCGAACGTACGACGACGGCGCCGGCCCAGGGCGGTGCGGTCCGGTGACGTTCTCGGTTCAGGCCGCCGTGGCTGGCCGCGGGTTCGACGTCTCCCTCGCGGTGGGGCCGGCCGAAACGGTGGCCGTTATGGGAGCCAACGGCGCGGGCAAGTCCACCCTGCTGAACGTTATCGCGGGCCTGCTGCACCCGGACTCGGGCACGGCCGAACTCGACGGCAGGACGCTGTTTGACCTCACCGCCGGGCGCGGCCAGTGGACGGCTCCGCACCGGCGCGGCACGGCGCTCCTGGCCCAGGAACCGCTGCTTTTCCCGCACCTGAGCGTGCTGGAGAATGTGGCTTTTGGGCCCCGGAGTGCGGGGGCTTCGAAGCAGGCTGCAAGGGAGTCCGCCCTGCGGTGGCTCGCGGAAGTGGAGGCGACGGAGCTGCAGGCCCGCCGCCCGGCCGAGCTCTCCGGCGGCCAGGCGCAGCGCGTTGCGGTGGCCCGGGCGCTTGCCGCCGACCCCGGGCTCCTCCTCCTGGACGAACCGATGGCCGCGCTGGATATCCACGCCGCGCCGCTGCTCCGGCGCCTGCTCAAGCGCGTGCTGGCCGGCCGCCGCGCCATCATCATCACGCACGACGTCCTCGATGCCCTGATGCTGGCCGACCGTGTGGTCATCCTCGAAAACGGGCGGATCAGCGAGGAAGGCACCACCCGCGACGTCCTCCAGCGCCCGCGCAGCCGGTTCGCGGCCGGGCTCGCCGGGCTCAACTTTGTGGCCGGCCACCTCACCGAACACGGTCTGCGGGCCGGTGACCTCAACCTTTATGGACACCACGACGCAGCCGCCCCGCTCCCCACCGGGCAGCCGGGCGTGGCTGTCTTCCCGCCGTCGGCCGTTTCCGTATTCCTCACCGAGGCGCATGGCAGCCCGCGGAACTCCTTCGCCGTGACCATCACCGACCTGGAACCGCGCGGGGACGGGATCCGCGTCCGCGCCGGGGAAGGCGGGCAGCTGAGCGCGGACATCACCCCGGCGGCCTCTGTTGATCTCGGGTTGGCACCGGGCATGCAGGTGTACTTCGTGATCAAGGCCGGCGCGGTCGCCATCTACCCCAGCTGAAGGGGCGGGGATCCGCGGGTAGGCTGGTCGGCGTCGCCCGGACGCGGCGGCGGTATTTGGGGGAACATGAAGAAAATTACGACGGCGGCTGCCGCACTTGCGCTGCTGGCGGGCCTGTCCGGGTGCAACCTGCTTCCTTCCCCACGGCCACCGCCGGACATTGCCCCGGCCACGCCCATGTCCGTGCTGCCACCGGAGAACCCGTCCGACTACACGCGCTACTACAACGACCACGCCTCGATCGCCAGCAATCTGTCCTGGATCACCAGCGTCTCAGGGGTTGCCGGCTCCTGATCTGACTGGCCTAACAGACCATCGGGCGGGTGGCTCATTGGGGGAGCCGTCTGCCCGGCATGTTTGATCCCTGCGCCCTGCACCCCCGGGATATGGCGGCATCCAGATCCTCGGCCTGGATGAGGCTGTAGCCGCCGACCGTTGCTGCGGTATCAGCGACGGACGAGCCGTCCAGGACGTTCGTGGCGCCCAGCGGTGTGCCCAGGTCAACGATGCCGTCGCCGGCCTTGGCCGCCCAATCCATCCACATTTTCATGCCGGCCTCGGCCGCTTCGGGACTCGCTTCGGCCAGGGCCTTGCCGGCCGTGGCGGCAGGGGTGCCGGGAACCGATTGTCGCGGGGCGGTGGACGGCTCTGGACAGGCAGTTCGCCGTCGGCAAACATGGGGCGTAGAGGGCATTTCCTCAAAGTTGAGCGTTATAGACTCAACTTAGCAAAAAATGCGCATCCCGGAAGGAGCTCTCTTTGGACGTCAAATTCACCACCAAGAGTCAGGAGGCTCTTTCGGCAGCAGCCATGAACGCCTCCACGGCAGGGAATCCCCAGGTGGAACCCGCCCACCTGCTCAAGGCGCTGATGGATCAGCGGGAGGGCGTCGCCGTCGCACTTCTCCGCGCCACGGGCGCCGACCCGGATGCCGTCAGCGTGCAGGCGAGCGGCGCCATCAAGGCGCTGCCGGCATCGTCGGGCGGCTCCACGCAGCAGGCCCAGCTGTCCCGGCCCGCGCTGCAGGCCATCCAGAACGCCAAGAATGAAGCGGACCGGCTGGGCGATACGTATGTCTCCACCGAAGTGCTGCTGCTGGGGCTCTCTGCCGGAAGCGACGCCGTCGGGCGGTTAATGCGCGACGCCGGTGCCTCCCATGAAGCGCTGCTAGCCGCCCTGCCGGGTGTCCGCGGCGACCGCAAGGTCACCACGCCGGATCCGGAAAACACGTTCCAGTCGCTGGAGAGGTTTGGCACGGACCTCACCGCGATGGCGCGGGCGGGCAAGCTGGACCCTGTGATCGGCCGCGACACCGAGATCCGGCGCATCATCCAGGTGCTGAGCCGCCGCACCAAGAACAACCCGGTGATCATCGGCGAGCCTGGGGTGGGCAAGACTGCCGTCGTCGAAGGACTCGCCCAGCGGATCGTGGCCGGCGATGTCCCGGAAAGCCTGCGGGGCAAGACGCTGATTGCCCTCGACCTCGCGTCCATGGTGGCCGGCGCGAAGTACCGCGGCGAGTTCGAGGAGCGCCTTAAGGCCGTCCTGGAGGAGATCAAGAATTCGGACGGGCAGATCGTCACGTTCATCGACGAGATCCACACGGTGGTGGGCGCCGGTGCAACGGGGGAGTCCTCGATGGATGCCGGCAACATGCTTAAGCCCATGCTGGCCCGCGGTGAGCTGCGCCTGATCGGTGCCACCACGCTGGATGAGTACCGCGAAAACATCGAGAAGGACCCGGCACTGGAGCGCCGGTTCCAGCAGGTGTACGTGGGCGAGCCCAGCGTGGAGGACACCATCGGCATCCTCCGCGGCCTGAAGGAACGCTACGAAGCGCACCACAAGGTGACCATCGCGGACTCCGCGCTGGTGGCCGCGGCAACCCTTTCCAACCGCTACATTTCGGGCCGCCAGTTGCCGGACAAGGCCATCGACCTGATGGATGAGGCCGCCTCCCGTCTGCGTATGGAGATCGACTCTGCGCCGGAGGAGATCGACCAGCTGCGCCGCGTCGTGGACAGGCTCACCATGGAGGAACTGGCTCTCGCGAACGAGAAGGACGCCGCCTCGGTGGAGCGCCTGGCGGCCCTCCGGGCGGACAAGGCGGACAAGAGCGAAGAGCTGGACGCGCTGAATGCCCGCTGGGCAGCCGAGCGCGCCGGGCTTAACCGGGTGGGCGACCTGAAAGCCAGGCTGGACGAGCTCCGATCCACGGCGGACAAGGCCCAGCGCGAAGGCGATCTGGAGACGGCGTCGAGGGTGCTCTACGGCGAGATTCCGGCAGTGGAACGGGAGCTGAACGCGGCCGCGGCAGCCGAAGAAGCGGTCTCGGAAAAGCCTGCCCAGATGGTGGCTGACGAGGTCACGGCGGACGACATTGCCGAGGTTATTTCCGCGTGGACCGGTATTCCCGCCGGGCGCATGCTGCAGGGTGAAAGCCAGAAGCTGCTCCATATGGAGCAGGACCTCGGCAAACGCCTGATCGGCCAGTCCAAAGCGGTGGCCGCGGTGTCCGACGCCGTCCGCCGTGCGCGGGCCGGCATCAGCGATCCCAACCGGCCCACGGGTTCGTTCCTGTTCCTGGGGCCTACGGGCGTGGGTAAGACGGAGCTGGCCAAGGCGCTCGCGGATTTCCTGTTCGACGACGAACGCGCCATGGTGCGGCTGGACATGTCCGAGTATGGCGAGAAGCACTCGGTGGCGCGGCTGGTGGGCGCCCCTCCCGGGTACGTGGGCTACGAGGAGGGCGGCCAGCTGACTGAGGCCGTCCGCCGTCGGCCGTACTCCGTGATTCTGCTGGACGAGGTGGAGAAGGCCCACCCGGAGGTTTTCGACATCCTGCTGCAGGTGCTCGACGACGGCCGCCTCACCGATGGCCAGGGCCGCACCGTGGACTTCCGCAACGCCATCCTGGTGCTGACGTCCAACCTGGGCAGCCAGTTCCTGGTGGACCAGTCGCTGGATGCTCAGGCCAAACGCACCGCGGTCATGGCCACCGTCAACGCCTCCTTCAAGCCCGAGTTCCTGAACCGGCTGGACGAGATTGTGCTGTTTGAAGCCCTGACCGTCGACGAACTGGCGCAGATTGTGGAACTGCAGGTGGCCGAACTCGGCAGGAGGCTGCACGAGCGCCGGCTCTCCCTGGACGTGTCCGATGGCGCCCGCGCCTGGCTGGCCATGTCCGGCTTCGATTCCGCGTACGGTGCCCGGCCGCTCCGCCGGCTGGTGCAGCGGGAGATCGGTGACCGCCTGGCCAAGGCCATCCTGTCCGGTGACATCGCGGACGGCGACACGGTGCTCGTGGACACCGCGGCCGACGTCGACGAACTCACCATCGAAGGGCTGGAGGCTCTGGCAGGGCCCGACGGCGGCGCTCCCGCCGGCACAGGGCTCGTGGTGCGGCGGAAGGAATAGGGGTCCTGCGAGGCTCGGGCGAACCCTATTTCAGGGCAGCAGATTCCCGTATTTCATAGCTGAGGTTTTGGTGGTCCGCATCCATTTTCGTTGACTTGGATGCGGTATCCGTCGGGGTCATTGACAGTGATGAAACGGCCGAAGGTTTCGTCCATGATGTCCGACGGGGCGTATCCGGCAGCTCTTAGCCGCTCTGCGGTGAGCTCCAGCTTTTCGTCGGTGGAGAATTGCAGTGCTACCGCTCCGGCATCTGAGCGTGTGGTTCCCGCTTGGGCAATGTGGAGCCAAAGTTGCCCGCCGTTGCCGTGCAGGTCCGCCCAGGTTCCGCTTGTTGCCATGGCTAGAATGCCAGCAATCTAGCAATCCAGCAATCGATGCACAAGGGCGAGCGTGCTGGGGCGCCTGTAGGCTTCGTAGGTGATTCCCGGAAAGACGTCCCGGCTTCGATTCCGGCAGATGGCGTCAGCAGACCTGGACAACATGACTGCGCTTCTGGGTGATCCTGCTGTCATGACTTATTATCCTGCGCCCAAGACGCGGGAAGAGGCCGCGCAGTGGATCGCCTGGAATGAAGCGAACTACGCCATGCGCGGCTACGGCCTTTGGATTGTGGAAACCCTCGATGGCGAGTTTCTGGGCGACTGCGGACTTACCTGGCAGCAGGTCAATGGTCGCGCCGAATTGGAGGTGGGATTTCACATCCGAGCGGCATTGTGGGGCCGGGGATATGCGACCGAAGCGGCCGCGGCGTGCAAGGAATTCGCACGCGACGAGCTCGGTGTTGAGCAGCTCGTCGCCATTATCCATCCGGAAAATATGGCTTCTCGTCGGGTGGCGGAGAAAATCGGCATGAGCTACGTCGAGGACGATCATGGCGGCACCATCGCGACCCGGATGGTTCTCGGAGTTCAGCTGGCGGCCGGTAGGGGTTCCACGTGAACGCTAGGCTGCGGGGAAGTAGCATCGTGCTTACACAGGAGCCTGAGGGGCAGCGCCATCACACCGGATGCACAACGGGTGGCGCACGCGAGGGAGAACTCGTGAAAACCAGTGGGCCAGATCAGGAATCGACCATTCTCGTTTCCGACGGATATGACACCAGCGAGCTTGAAGCATCCGGCTGGACAAGAATTCACGACAACATCCTCGTCTCCGACGGTTAGCGCCGCTCAACTGTTTTCGCGGGCAGCAGGCTGTTATTCGCGGCTTTCCTCCCTTAGCGGCTTGAGGTGCGCCGGGATCGCTGTGCCGGAAAGAGGCGGATACGTGCACGTGAACTCGCCCCGGTATCCGAAGAGAAATCCGACGACGGGGTTCCGCACCTGCATCTGAATCGTGAACACCCCGCGAATGTCATCGAAGCTCTCGTACAGGTCTGCGGTACCTGTGCAGAAGGCCGGAAACGTGAATCCTGCGAAGCCTTCGTAGAACCGCTGCGCCCCCGATTGCAGGTGCAGCGATCCATCGGCCAAGACCTCCAGCTCGAGGTCGGTGGCCAGATGCTGGTGGGTGCCGAGGTAGTCGACAATCCCACCACTTCGTTCGCTGTGCACCATAGTGGCGTCGAAGCGGCGTCTCTTGGACGAGGGCAGTTCCAAAGTCCTGACGAACGTGACGGTAGGGCGGCCAAACCCGTCAATGTAGGGATAGTTCTCGATCGTGAACGGGATGTCATTGCCCTGGTCCGGGAAGAGAATATTGCGGTAGGCACCCAGTCGCAGAAACGGTACCGTCCACCACGCACCCCGGCGGACTTCGGAGAAGACCCCGTGCCCGACGCATCCGTAGCCCGCTTCGGTGTCAACGCCGAAGCGCTTCTGCAGCATGGGGTGCAGCCTTTGGAAGTCTTGCCCCAATGCCACCTCAAAGATCGAAGCCACGGCTATTCGCCTCTTTCAGTCTGAGAGCGGAAATCACCTGTGGGTGCAGCTAACCCGGCCAGGGCAGAGGGGGCGCGGCCTGAGCGCGCGTCTGGAGCACTCCGCAGGCAGCGCCCTGCCCTCGGCACAGTCCAATGGGACGGGAACATCCAGGTGGTCAGAGCCACCGTCACTCCTAGGGCTGCCAGGCCAGCGGTTCGACTGGCGAGGGCCCTGCGGAGCAGGGCGCCGGCTGCCAGAATGCCGCCTGCTCTCGCTGCGGCGTCGACAAACCACCGGTTGCGGGAGTCTGTAGGATCCAGATCTGCCTCCGCCCACAGTCTCAGGCGGTCGAAGCTTATTGCTGTTGCCCAACCCAGAGCGGGCCGGAACACTTGCGAGTCCAGGACTTTTCCGAGAGCGCCCATTCCCGGCTGATAGTTGTACCCCGTGATAAACCGAAGGCCATCCTCTGTCGGCACATACCGCCAATACCCCGAACCAGACCCAATGGGAGACAAGGGGTCGGCAGTATCGAACTTCAGCACCGATGTGGCCTGCCCATCGGATCGATGCCTATGCCCCAGCGATGTTCCGTTCCCCCGGATGATGTGTAGTGGAAGGCGGAACTCGTAACGAAAATGGAGAAGTCCCTGATCATCTCCTCCGGTGGGGACTATTCGGGAGAATCGCAGATCCCACCGGGCGTGCGGTGCCGGGTCCTGGCTAAGAGCCCATACGCGTTCCATAGGGGCACGGATGCTGGTCTCAACGTAGATCGGCTTGTGTTTCGCAGGCTCATTCCCGCCAAAGTTTCCCCCCATTCCAGCATCATAAGGTGCAACTTGAGGTCACTCCCGTTCATGGGGCGCGACAATTATCTGGACGTCGTCTTCATACAACAGCCGCCCTGGATCGTTTGAATGGAGCACCTGCCACTCAACGTCATACCGGCTAAGAAGGTCCGTGTAGAACTCAACGCGGACGAGCAAATGCACAGCTGTGCACTTGAACCAAGCCTCCGCTGTCGGGTTTATTGCATGGTCGTAAATCGATCTGTCCACCGGGCCGTCGACGGGTTCAAGTACGCGGAGTCGTAATGGTCATTTGAGCGCCGCCACGAAGCCCAGTCCTGGCTGCTGAGTCTGCCGTTGTTTGCTAAACCGTTGGCGAGATTAAAGATTCCCGGGTAGCGTCCACGGCCATTGGGGAGGCCTGCCTGGTAGCGCACATACTTTGAGTCCATGGTTCCCAGCAAATCACTCGTCCGGTATTTCGTAGGCGCTGACTCTATCGTCCGGCTTGGCGTGCAGCGGTCTCAATCCGGGATCGATAGGTAGTCCATTCTTCCGGCGTGCGGCTTGGCACGTTCGGATCTTGCGGTCCGTTGCCCGCTGCGCCGTCGATCACCTCGGTCGATTCCCCTATTTGCTCTGCAACCCACGCGGCCCGCAGACGGATGAGGCTAGGCGTATCGGCGGTGGTTGCCTGGCGAATCAGGAGCATCCGCCTACTGTAGCTACCACGGGAGGTCCGGTTCCCCGAGCGAGCAGAACCGTGGCGAGGCGCGGTCACCAGAGTCGACGAGTTCTCGTAGTTGCCCAGCAGCGGTTCGAGGGTCCTTGGACGCGTCAGTCTGTCCCATGTCGCTCGCCAGTTTGCCCGGGTGCACTGCCCAGCACCGGACGCGCCCCTGAAGGTCCTGAGCCAACGCGATGGTCAGCATGTTTTGCGCCGCTTTGGAGATCTTGTAGGCATAACTTGTTGACAGGTCTGCGAACGTACCGCTGGCCTGGGCCGACAGGGAGCCCAGGCGTGAGGTCACGTTGACGATGATCGGGTCGGGCGCCGCCAGCAGGTTTGGCAACAGGAACTGCGCCAGTCGTAACGGACCCGCGGCGTTGACATCGACCGCGTTCAAGACCCCATCGGCTGGAATCGATCCCAGCTCATCATGGGGCGCTCCTTGGGCCGCGTTGTTGATCAGCAAATCGACGGGGCGGCCGTCCAGGACTTCCAGAAGCTCTGAGGCATCGTTGGATCGAACATCGTGCCGCACGGTTACGACGTCGGACGGAGCGGCCACGGCGTCTGGCTCTGGTGAACGCCTAAGGGCGATGACGCTCCAGCCACCCTCCGAGAACTCATTCACGAGGGACAGTCCCAGCCCTCGGTTAGCGCCAGTGACGACAGCCAGCTTCTTCATCCGATCAGGCCAGGTCTTCAGGGCAGCGCGCTGGCGTTGATGACGTTCCCGCCGTCGGCCGTGACGTAGCAGTCCACGCGCCGGTCGCCTGATTCCCAACTGGTGCTGCTGGGGTAGGCCCGCTGGAAGTTCAGCGTGTACTCGTTCGCTGCCGGTGCCAGCTTCGCCGCCTGGCAGGCCTCCAGGGCCTTGGCGGCGAGGGCCTCCCGGCCCGGATAGGAGCCGACGGCGGGGTAGCGGAAAACGGCCACAAGCTGGGCTGAGTGGCCTGTTTCGCAGGCCACCACCGTTGACCGCAAAGCCTCGGGGTCAAAATCCTTGAAGCAGTCGCCCAGCCGGTAGTCCGGCGGCTCCACACCCTCACGGGGGAGGGGGAGCGGGGTGGCCAGGGGAGTGGGTGAGGTTTCCACGATCACGGAGCCGCCGTCGCCGGTCGTTTCCGGTGCCCCGGAATCCAGCCACGCGGCGAGCCACACCAGGCCTCCCACCACACCGAGCAGAACCACCACGAAGACAGTCTTCAGGAGCGTAGATGCGACCCGCCGGGGCTTCCGTGCCGGCGGCTCCACCGCAGTTGCCGGAACAGCCACCTGCGGCAATCCGGCGGTGGGCGGAGCGGCAGGTTTGGGCGGGACGGGGCGCGGTTCCTGGTTGTCCATCCGGATACCCCTCCTGGGTGTCGCCTCGGGATGCTGGATTCTCCGGGCACCCGGATCGGCAGCTGATGAAGAGACTCTATCCAACAAAAAAGCCGGGAACCGTGCGCGTCGCGGCGGAAAGGGTACCCGACATGGCGTCCGCGCGCACGGGCCGGGGCGCACCGTGCGCGGAAAGCATGTAATCTAGGTGTTACGACAAATTGACCAAACATTCCGGGGCCTCACCGATAGCCAAGGTGACCACCTCCGGTCCGAGTACAAAAGGGGGTCACGCCATGGGGCGCGGCCGTCAAAAGGCAAAAGCTACCAAGCAGGCTCGGGATATTAAGTACTATTCCCCGAACACTGACTATTCGGCCCTTCAGCGAGAGCTCAAAGGTCCTGAAGGTCGTGCCACGAGCCATTTCGCGAATGACCCGGTTGAACCGGACTATTCGGCTTATGTGGATAAGTACGCGGACGATTTGGAAGAAGACGACGACGAGGTACACACCCGTCGGATCGGCTAGTTGTTGCACGCCGGTCCCGCCGCAAGGCGCCCGGCCCCGCGACGCTGCAGTACGTTCGGACGCCGTTCGTTAGTACAACGCTTCTTTTCAGCACCCCGGATCCCAGCGGAACCGCGGTGCTGGCCTCAGTTATCAGGCCCGTTGCCTGCGCCGGAACCCGGTGCCGGCGGCGGGCTTTTTGGTGTTGACTGGAGGCGTTGATGCGTGTGCCGCCCGCGAAAGGACCTCCCATGCCAGGAAACTCCTCATCCACCAGCTACCGCCACGGTGAACCGTGCTGGGCTGACGTCCAGACCCGGGACGTGGAGGCAGCCAAGGCCTTCTACGCAGCGGTGTTCGGGTGGACCTTCAAGGACCTGCCCACGCCCGATGGCCGCAGCTATGCCCAGGCGTTCGTGGGGGAGGACCTGGTGGCCGTGGTGGCGCCGCAGAACCCGCACCAGGAATCTCTCGGCACGCATGCCCAATGGAACATCTACTTCGCGGCCGAGGACGCCGGTGCGCTGGCCGAGGAAGTTCCCCACGCCGGCGGCGCAGTGCAGTTCGGCCCTGAGGAAGTGGCGGACACCGGCGTGATGGTGTTTGTGGATCCTCCCGGCGGCGGGACCACCGGCGTGTGGCAGCCCGGAACGCACACGGGCTCCGGCCGGTACAACGAGGCCGGTGCGCTGTCCTGGACGGAGCTGCTGACGCCCGAGCCGCGGGCCGCCGTCGCGTTCTTCCAGCAGCTGTTCGGCCACGAGGTGACCGAGTATCCCCAGGACGACGGCGGGACGTACAGCACGCTGATGGTGAACGGCGCGGAGGTGGCCGGGATCGTCGCGGCCGAGGCGCCTGCCAGGTGGCAGATCTACTTCGGCGTCACCGACGTGGCCGAGGCCGTGCGGAAGGCCGTGGCGGCGGGGGCGGAAGTGCTGATCGCGCCGGAGCCGGATGACGACGATACGCCCGGCGCCACGGCAACCCTCCAGGACCCGCAGGGCGGTGTGTTCAGCCTGCTGGAGGTTTAGCGCCTGAGGCTTAACGCATCGAGTGCTCCGCTACCGCCGTTTTCAAGGTTCAAAAGGGCTGTTGCGGAGCACTCGATGAGGAGTTAGGCGTAGGCGTTGACCAAACGGACGGCGCCGCCGTCCACACCCTTGGCACCCTGGACGTAGTCCGGACCGGTCTTGAGGATGGAATCCGAGTCCGCGGTGACGGTGCCCATGATCCAGGACGGGACGCCGCGGTCGTTGAGGCGGGCCACGGCGGCGTCGGCGGCTTCGGCGGACACGATGGCCACCATGCCCACGCCGAGGTTCAGCGTGCGCTCCAGGTCGGCCAGCGGGACGTTGCCCAGCTCGGAGACCAGCTTGAAGATGGCCGGAAGCTCCCAGGTGGCGCGGTCCACGGTGGCCACGAGGCCCTGCGGCAGGACGCGGGCCAGGTTGGCGGCCAGGCCGCCGCCGGTGACGTGGCTGAAGCCGTGCACGGCGTTGGCGCTGTTCACCGGGAAGGCGCGGGCAAGGTCCAGGCAGTCTGCAGCGTAGACGCGGGTGGGTTCCAGCAGTTCCTCGCCCAGCGTGCGGCCGAGTTCGGAGACCTGGCGGTCCAGTGCCCAGCCGGCGTGGTTGATGACGCGGCGGACCAGGGAGTAGCCGTTGGAGTGCAGGCCGGAGGAGGCCATGCCGATCACAACGTCGCCGGCGCGGACGCGGTCCGGGCCCAGCAGGTCGGAGGCCTCGACAACACCGGTGGCGGCACCGGCAACGTCGTATTCGTGCTCGCCCAGCAGACCGGGGTGCTCGGCGGTTTCGCCGCCCACCAGGGCGGTGCCGGCGACGGAGCAGGCCGCGGCGATGCCACGGACGATGTCCGCGATACGTTCCGGGACAACCTTGCCGCAGGCAATGTAGTCGGTCATAAAGAGCGGCTCGGCGCCCACTACGACGATGTCGTCAACCACCATGCCCACCAGGTCAAAGCCGATGGTGTCGTGGATGTCCATGGCCTGGGCGATGGCAACCTTGGTGCCCACGCCGTCGGTGGACGTGGCCAGCAGCGGGCGCTTGAAGGTCAGCAGGCGCGAGACGTCGTACAGGCCGGCGAAGCCGCCCACACCGCCGATGACGGAGGAATTGTGGGTGGCCTTCACGGCACCCTTCATCAGCTCCACGGCGCGGTCGCCGGCTTCAACGTCAACACCGGCGGAGGCGTACGTGATGCCTGCGGGGCTCAGGGGGCTGTTACCGGCGGCGGGGGTTGCGGAAGTCATACGGACTCTTTCTTTTCAGCGCCGGGGGTGGTGGCTTCGTGGTGGATCGCGGGCACGTGGTCTTCTTCGGTGAGCAGGTTCTCGAACTCGGCGTCCGGTCCCGGATCGCAGCCGGTGGCGCCGGCCTTCTCCGCCGGGTCCTCTTTGTTATCGATGGCCAGTGCCGCCGTTGCGCCGGGGAGGGCAGAGGGCGACGGCGTGAGGCCGCCGAGGTCCGTGCGCTCCAGGAGGTTCTTGCCCAGTTTGTCCGCGCCCGGGAGCTCGATGGGGTACTGGCCGGTGAAGCAGGCGGTGCAGAGGCGCTCGCGCGGTTGCATGGTGGCGTTGATCATGCCGTCTTCGGAGATGTACGCGAGGGAATCGGCGCCGATGGCCTGGGAGATTTCCTCGATGGTGGCGCCGTTGGCGATCAGCTCCGCCCGGGAGGCGAAGTCGATGCCGTAGAAGCACGGCCATTTGACCGGCGGGGAGGAAATCTTGATGTGGACGGACGCGGCACCGGCTTCGCGGAGCATCCGCACGATGGCGCGCTGGGTGTTGCCGCGGACGATCGAGTCATCCACCACCACGACGCGCTTGCCGCGGATCACGGACTCAAGGGCATTCAGCTTGAGCCGGATGCCCAGCTGGCGCAGGGTCTGCGAGGGCTGGATGAACGTGCGGCCCACGTAGGAGTTCTTGACGAAGCCATGCGCAAACGGGATGCCGGATTCCTCGGCGTAACCCACGGCCGCGGGCGTGCCGGACTCCGGGACCGGGATGACGATGTCCGCGTCCTGGGTGTTTTCGCGGGCCAGCTGGCGGCCCATCTCCACACGGGACTCGTACACGGAGCGTCCCGCGATGGCGGCGTCCGGACGCGCGAGGTAAACGTATTCGAAAACGCAGCCGGCCGGCGTCGCCTCCGCGAAGCGCTTGGAACGCACGCCGTCCTCGTCGATGGCGATGAATTCGCCCGGCTCGATTTCGCGGATGAAGCTGGCGCCCACGGTGGCCAGGGCGGACTGCTCGGAGGCAACCACCCATCCGCGCTCCAGCCGGCCCAGAACCAGCGGGCGGATGCCGTACGTATCGCGTGCGGCGTAGAGGGTGCCTTCGTCCATAAACACGAAGCAGAAGCCGCCCTTGATCTTCGGCAGCAGCTCCATGGCGGTCTGTTCGAGGGTCTTGCCCTCCTCGCCTTCGAGCAGCGCCGTGACCAGGGCGGTGTCCGAGGTGTTGCCCTGCTTCATTTCGCCGCTAAGCTGGCCGCCGTTGCGTTCCATGATCATGGCGTTGAGCTCGGCCGTGTTGGTCAGGTTGCCGTTGTGCGCCAGGGCAACCGTGCCAGTGCTGGTGGCGCCGAGGGTGGGCTGGGCGTTGGCCCAGTGGCTGGCTCCGGTGGTGGAGTAGCGGCAGTGTCCCACCGCCAGGTGCCCGGTCAGGGTGTTCAGCGTGGTCTCGTCGAAGACCTGGGAAACGAGGCCCATGTCCTTGTAGACGTTGATCCGCTTGCCGTCACTGGTAGCTATACCAGCCGACTCCTGACCGCGGTGCTGCAATGCATACAGCCCGTAATAGGTAAGTTTTGCTACTTCTTCACCTGGTGCCCAGACCCCGAAAACGCCACAAGCGTCCTGAGGTCCCTTTTCGCCAGGGAGAAGATCATGAGAAAGTTTTCCATCGCCGCGTGCCACTGGTCGATTATCGCACGAGATGCGGTACGACTTTTCCGCCGCCGGCATTGTGACCGGACCGCAGGCCGGGCGTCTGTGTTGGTGCCTACGGCTGGGCGCCGTCGTCGGGCTCTGAATCCGGGACCGCTTCCACGATGGCGCGTTTCTGGCGCTTGACGCTCCGCCGGTCCAGCAGCAGGGCCACCACGGCGCCCAGCACCGCGCCGCCCGCGCCGAACATCACCAGGAAGAAGCCGAACACCGAGCCGCGCTCGAAGGATTCGTCACCGGGGAGACCGTATGCGACGGCGGCAGCCACCGCTGCGCCCACCAGGGCGCCGAGGATGAGGAACGGCACATATTTCGGTGCCCTGCGGACGGTGACCTCGCGGCGCTCAGCGGGGGTTTCTTCAAAAGCCATGCCCTCTAGCCTACTCATCATTGGTGTCAGGGCTGTGACGTCCGGGACAGGATCCAGGTGTTGGTGCCGTCCTGGCGTTCGAAGGTCACGGTGGTGACCAGCGCCTCGATGAGTGCCAGGCCGCGGCCGGACTCGGAATCGTCGTCGGGGGTTCCCGCCTCCATGGGACCGAACGGGGGCTTGGCGAAGAAGGCGCTAACCCGGGCCTGCAGGAGCCTGGGCTGGACGCTGATGTCCACTCCCAGTTCCACCGGTTTCTGCGCCTTGGCCGGCCGCGCGTGCTGGACGATGTTGGACGCGGACTCGATCACCGCCGTGGTGAAGGTCATCTGGTCCATGGCCTGGACGAACGGGGCGTCCTCCCAGAGTTTGTCCAGTTCGTTGTGGACGGAGTCGATGGACTCAGCGGCGGACAGTCCCCGGAAGCTCCGCCGGGCCAGGACCTCAGTCATTGCTGAACGCCTCGTCGGCGGAGGCGTAGGCAGTCAGCACCCGGTCCATGCTGGTCAGCTCAAGAACCATTTTGACCTGCGGCTGGACGGCGGCGATGCGCAGGTCCCCGCCGGCCTGACGGGCGGCCTTGAGGCAGCCGATCAGCGCGCCGAGGCCGGAGGAATCCATAAACGCCGTGTTCTCCAGGTTCACCACGATCCGCGAGGAACCGCCGGCGATCACATCGGTGACGAATTCGCGCAGCTTGGGTGCCGACACCATGTTCAGCCGCCCGTCCGCCCTGACCTCCGCGTACGAATCCTTGACCTCGTAACTAAACTCCATCGGCTTTCCTCTCTCCAGCATCAACGTCCACAGCGGGTTCGTAGCCCTTGTACAAAACAGCCCGGACCAGGATGCTCATGACCACCAGGTCAAAAATAACCCAGCCCACGTTCACCAGCGTGCCAAGCGGCTCGGCAAGTCCCGTGGCCAGGCGGATAATCCCGACGACGGCGGCCACCGCCAGCAGCACGCTCACCACAATCTGGGGCCGGATGAGGCTCCAGCTGGGGCCGCCGGTCTGGCGGGCTTTGGGGGTGACGGCGAACCCCAGGGGACGGCCGAACCAGACGTTCCGGGCCGCCGTCGAACACGCCTTGATCCAGGTGGGGAACAGCGCCAGGCTGTACTGTTGCCCGCGCCACGTGGGAATTCCCCGGCCGGCCACGGCGAACAGCAGCTGGTTGGCGACCATAAACGGGATGAACCGGATGAAGAAGTCCCAGCTGAGGCTGGCCACGGGCAGGACGCCCAGCAGCAGGTAGATGATGGGGGCGGCGAAGTAGATGATCGCCGCGTAGCCGCTGAGGTAGGTCCACATGGTGGCGAAGTACATCAGCCGCTGGCCGATCTTCAGGCCCTTCTGCACCAGCGGGTTCTCGCGGAGCAGGACCTGCATGGTCCCCTGCGCCCAGCGGAGGCGCTGCGTCAGCATGGTCTTGAGGTCCTCGGGCGCCAGGCCATAGGCCAGGATCTCGTGGTGGTAGACGCTTTCCCAGCCCATGGCGTGCATGCGCATGGCCGTGGCCATGTCCTCGGTGACGGAGATGGTGGCCAGCGGCATGACCGGCTGGGCTTCGTCGTTCCGCTCAACGCTGAGGGCGTCCAGGACGGCCTGCACGGATTCCAGGGCGCCGAGCGGGGACCAGTCCCGGGCCGACATACGCTGGACGGCGTCGTCGGCAACCACCGGGACGCCGGCGTCACCCACATGCGCCAGTTCCATGGCGGCGATCTCTTCGAGGTCGGCCTGCAGGGCGGACATGTCAGCCTGGACCAGCGTCTGCACGGCCGCGTCCACGCGCTGGCGGACCCGGTACGTGATCTCACTCATGGCCTCGCCGGCCGCCATCTGTTCCTGGGCTTCCAGCGTGGCGGCCTCCACCGCGTCCAGGACTTCGGTCACGAGCGGTGTGTTGATGTCCGCGGATTTGCGTGCCTGGCGGATGGCGGAACGGGAGGCGGTGAGCGCACGGCGGATGCTCTTTTCGGTCTCTTTGACATAGCCCACCAGGCCCAGCTGCATCAGGGCCTCGCGCCGCAGGATGGCGTTGGAGCCGCAGAAGAAGGCGGCATTCCAGCCGTCCTTGCCCTGCTGGATGGGCCCGTAGAACAGGGGTGCCTGGCTGCCGAGGGGATCGTGGGCGGGCACGTTGCTGAAGTACTGCGGCGTCTGGACCAGGGCCACCCGGCGGTTGTTGAAATAGCCCAGGGTCTTTTCCAGGATGTCCGGCTCGGGGATCTGGTCCGCATCCAGGATCAGCAGGAATTCGCCGTGCGTGACCATCATGGCGTTGTTCAGGTTGCCGGCTTTGGCGTGGCGCGGCACCTGGGCGGTCCAGTCCTCGCTCCGGGTCACATAACCCAGCCCGTGCTGTTCAGCGAGGGCTTTCAGCTCGGGGCGGGCGCCGTCGTCGAGAATCCAGGTGCTGTGCGGGTGCCGGATCTTCTGGGCCGCCAGGGCAGTGGTCATCACCATGTCCAGGTCTTCGTTGTATGTGGTGATGAAGACGTCCACGGTGGCATCGTGGGGCGGCGCGGGTGCTCCCTTGCGGATCTTGAGCTGCCACACGGTCATCCCGAACAGCATCACGTCGATCAGGCTGTAGGTCTCAGCCAGCACCAGGGGAACGGCGATCCACCAGGCATCCCAGTTCAGCGACGACGCCCAGCGCCAGCCCACATAGTTCAGGCCGAAGATGACCGTCAGGACCACAACCAGGCGGGTCCAGAAGCGCGTCATGCCGGGGCTGGCTCAGGCAGGCGGCGGACCACCACTACGGTGACGTCATCCTCGGCGGTTTCGGCAGGGGCCAGTGCCATGATGGCGTCGCTGGCGGACTGCGCAGAAACCTGGCCATGGGCTGCGGCGAGCACCGCCTCGGTGAATTGCTCCACCGAGTCAAAAACGTCCAGCACGCCGTCGCTGGCCACCACCAGGGAGTCTCCCGGGGCCAGGCCGACGGCGGACTGCGGCCAGGCGGATCCGGCCCAGGCGCCCACGGGCGGACCGCCGCTGGGAAGACGGTGCGCCGACCCCTCGGCGGTGACATGCAGCGCCAGTCCGTGGCCGGCGTCGACATAGCTGACGACGCCGGATGCGGCGTCCAGGCGGGCGTGGAAGAGGGTGACAAACGAGTTGGAGGAATCCAGGTCCGCCGCGATGGTGGTGCTGGCGGAGGCGAAGGCCGCGTCCAGGTCCTGGCGCTGTCCCGTGGACCGCATCACTGCCCTGACGGTGGCCGCGATGAGGGCTGCGCCCATGCCCTTGCCCATGGCATCGGCGAACGTCAGGTGCAGGCCCTCGGGCGTCCGGTACCAGTCGTAGAAGTCCCCGCCCACGCTGCGCGAGGGGCGGAAGACGCCGGCGACGTCATAGCCGTCCACACGGACGTCCTCGTTGGGCAGCAGACTCTGCTGGACTTCGGTGGCGCGCTCCAGCTCGCTCGCCACGGCTGTGTCAGCGGCTGTGTCCGCGGCGGACGGCTGCCGGCGGCGGAACAGGGCGTTGATCCTGGATTGGAGTTCGCGCGGGCTGAATGGCTTGCTGATGTAGTCATCGGCGCCGTTGTCCAAGCCCGTGAGCTTGTCCAGTTCGTCGGCACGGGCGGTGAGCATCACGATGAAGGCATCAGAGAATTCACGGAGGAGTTTGCAGACTTCCAGCCCGTCCACGTCCGGGAGGTTCACGTCCAGTGTGATGAGATCCGGCTTGGCGCGGCGGACCTCCTCCACGCCGGGCAGGCCGGCTTCAGCGTGGGTGACCTCGAAACCCTGCTTGGTCAGGATCCGGACAAGGAGGCCTCGGATGTCCGGATCGTCCTCAATCACAACGGCACGGCGCGGTTCGGGCATGGAAGGCATGCCTCTACTTCTACAGTACTAGGGCCCGTGAAGCATGTCATAGACCTGACAACGAGGGTTGAAAGTCGGGTGCAGCACTCGACATTCCGGGGCGGTCGGCCATTGACCGGCCTGGCGTGGGCCCAGACTTGCCGGAATACTTGCCCGCCCTTGATGGGACCTTGAGGCTCCTTGGCCACACTCGAAGGACCAGCTTTGAAGGAATGTGCGGATAGCCGGAGGACGGTGCAGGACTCATGGAACCAACGGAATCCGTCAGACTGCCGGGCGGGCTGGGGCACTGGTGGCGGCGGCTCTTGAAGCAGGGCTGCCGCCCGCGCAGCACCGTTCACTACCTGAGCCATTCCTGGAAGCTCCGCTTGCTGTCCCGCTCGCTGGCCCAAGCCCTGGGGGAGTCCTGGGAGGCCTCGAGCTGGCCGGGGGACCGGCTGGAGGTTGGCGTCGAGCTCTCGGAAAAAGTCGAGCAGCTGACCCGCCTCCTCAACCGCGAAACCGAAGTTCACGGCCGCCTGGCGGCGCTCGCAAAGTAGCCGTTCCCTGCTGACCTTTTCCGTGCCACACTGAAGGACAATCACGTGGCTGGGGGATAACCAGGTCAGGAGATTGCCGTGCATTGGTACACAGGGTGGGCTTACCTTTTAGCTGGACTCATGACCATGGACGCGATGCTGCTGGCCTTGTGGTTCATAGACAACGACTGGCCGAGTAACTGGCGGAAGAAGCCCTGATTCAGCGGATGTTGCGTCAGTGCAGGTCCAGGCGCATCAGGACGCGCGGGAACCCGTTGAGCACCGAAGCCGTATCCGCTGCCTTGACGAACCCGGCCTTCTCGAAGAGTTTGCGCGTGCCCACGTACGCCATGGTGAGGTCCACTTTGCTGCCGCCGTTGTCCACCGGGTACCCCTCAATTGCGGGGGGGCCGTATCCGCGGGCCAGCTCCACGGCACCTTTGAGCAGGTGGTGGGAGATCCCTTTGCCGCGGTAACCGGGCCGGACCCGGATGCACCACACAGACCAAACATCGACGTCGTCCACGTGCGGAATCCTGCGGTTGCGGGCAAAGCTGGTGTCGGCGCGCGGGTGGACAGCTGCCCACCCCACTACTTCGCCGCCGTCGTACGCCAGAACCCCTGGCGGCGGATCCTGCGCCACCAGCTCCTTCACCAGGTCGCCGCGGGCCGTTCCGCGCAGCGCAAGGTTCTGCTTGGACGGGATGCGGTAGCTCAGGCACCAGCAGACGTTGGCATCGGGCCGCTTGGGTCCAACCAGCGTTTTGACGTCTTCGAACAGCGTTCCCGGACGGACTTCGATCGCCATGCCTGACTCCCGGTTGGTGGGCTACCTGTGCCCAGCCAGACTAGACCCCCAGGGACTCCCGGAGGGCAGCGACGTGACCCTGCGCCTTGACCTGGTACTGGGCCAGCGACACGTTGCCGTCGGGGTCCACCACCACGGTGGAGCGGACGAGGCCTTCGACGATCTCGCCGTCGACCAGCTTTTCGCCCCACGCGCCGTACGCGAGGGCTACAGCGTGGTCCTCGTCGGAGAGCAGAGGGAAGGTCAGGTTGAAGTCGCCGGTGAAGTTGGCCAGCTTCTCCGGGGCGTCGGGGGAGATGCCCAGGACTTCATAACCGGAGGACTGCAGGGATGAGAGGCTGTCGCGGAAATCGCAGGCCTCGGTGGTGCACCCGGGGGTTGCCGCCTCCGGGTAGAAGTACACGATGACGTTCTTGCCGCGGTAGTTGGCCAGGGAGGTTTCCTTGCCCTCGGCGTCCTGCAGCGTGAACTCGGGGGCCTGGGTACCTGGCTGAAGTTTGATGGTCAGTTGGGGGCTCATGGCGTTCCTTTGGGAGACTCTGATGGCAAAAGACAGGAAACCTGTGAATCGGCTTTCCACTTTGAACAACAACTCCGGCGTCATTTGAAGTATTCCGGCTGGTCCGGGGCAGGGACCTGTGCAGGGGTCAGTTACCCGTTCTGCGAATGTCCGGCGGTCCATTGACTTGAGGCGCCGTATGGATACGGTTAGAGGTACGCACTTCTGGTCTCCGCAGTACGTGATCCGCACTACGTAGCCGCTAGCCGGCATCCACGCACAACCGCTTGGTCCCAGCCCTAAGCGCCCGCCGCAAATGATCCCAAGGCTGTTTCCCCATGACCGCAAATTTCATCAGAGCACTGGCTGTTAAATCCCTTGACATCCCGGACAAGAAGCGGTGTCCGGACAAGGCCGAGTTCGATCTCGTCACGGTTGACGACTACTCGGTGGCCCGCCTCATCCTCGCTCCAGGCTGGCGCTGGTCCGAGTCCGCCAAGCCTACTGAACTGACGGACTTCTGCGAGCACAACCACCTCGGTTACTGTGTGTCCGGAAGCCTGGAGATTCAAACGTCCGACGGCGTGAGGTCCACCATCCGCGCCCATGACACCTATGCGCTGCCTCCCGGGCACGATGAGTGGGTGGTTGGCTCCGAGCCGTTCGTCGCCATTGAATTCCTGGGTACGGCGTCCTTCGGTCGGCCGCGGAGCAGGGGATCCCACGCGCTGATTTGAGCGCGCTGATTTGAGCCGGAGCTGGCCTGCCGGGGCTAGGGTGGGGGCTATACGGCGACGGCAGTTTCCGCACGCACGATTCCGTGGTGCACGATCCGCTTGAGCCTGGCCACAACCTCGGCGGGTGGGCAGTCGGCGTCGAGCTGTACGAAACCCGGGTATTCCGGCATGGAGCGGTAGGCGTCGCGCAGTTCCACCAGGTCAGCCAGTGTCTCCGAATCAGTGCCGCGGGCCACGATGCGCTGGTGTGCCAGCGCGGGCTCAACGTCCAGGTGCACCACGGCGTCAGGGGCCGGCAGGGACGAAATCAGCCAGGGGAGCAGGCTGCCACGCCGCAGACCTTTGGCCGTGCGCAGGGCCAGCTGGCAGTGGACGTGCCGGTCCATCACCACCAGTCCGTCGACGCGGCTGGCCCGGGCATGGGACACCAGCACGTTGGCCACGCGGAGGGTGGTCTCCACGGCGTCGGCCGGGCGGCGCGGCCAGCGGATGCCCAGCCGTTCAGCCAGCACGGACATGCTCCGCCTACCGGCATGGTTGCTGAGCAACAGGGCGTTTTCGCCGTCAGCCTGGGCCGCATCTACCAAGGCGCGGGCAGCCGTGGATTTTCCCGAGCCGTCGATTCCGGTTAAGACAATAAGCACATGGCCTCCTTTCGCCAATGGTTTAACGGAAGGGACAGCGTGATCGTCCCATCATGAGGCGGAGGTCACATTAAGCTGACGTCCATACGGTGCCTGCAACGGGCCGGCAGCGCACCAAGGAGAATGGGGATTCGATGCAGCTATCCCAGCTTGCCGCGACTACCGCGTGTGTACTATTGGCCGCGCTCGCCGTTTTTCAGGCCGCCCTGGTTGCGGGAGCGCCGCTGGGAAGGTTCGCGTGGGGCGGCCAGCACAACGTCCTGCCCACCAAGCTGCGGATCGGGAGCGCCACCTCGATCATCCTTTACGTCCTCTTCGCCTATGTTGCCCTTGCCAAGGCTGGCATGGCGGCACCGCTGGTGAACCAAGGCTTCACGGACGTCTTCTGTTGGGTGCTGACGGCTTATTTCGCGGTGGGCATCGTGCTGAACGGAATCTCCCGCAGCAAACCGGAGCGCCTGGTCATGACCCCCGCCCTGGTTATCCTGACAGTCCTCTACCTGGCCGTGTCCCTGAACTAAGGCCGGCACGAGGGCCGGCCACAGGGGACCCGTTCCAGGGAACGGTATCAGTGCTGTGGTTCGAGGGCGAGCCGCAGCCCGAAACCGATCAGGACGGTGCCGGTGATGCGGTCGATGATCCGGAGGCTGCGGGCGCTTTTCAGCCATTTGGAGGCGAAACCTGCTCCGAAAATCAGGAAGGTCAGCCACGCAAGGCCCAGGACGCAGTGGACGCCGGCGAGCAAAATTCCCATCAGCAGCGGAGGTGTGCCCGGCGGGATAAACTGGGGAATCGTGGCGATGTAGAAAACCCCCACCTTCGGGTTAAGCAGATTAGTGCCTGTCCCGGTCAGCCAGCCCTGGAACAGTTGATGGCGGGAGGCGGCGGGCACTCCAACCTCGGCGGCAGGCGAGGCGGACGACGGGTCCTTGGCCCGGCTCTTCCACAGCAGGGAAGCGCCAAGCCAGACCATGTAGGCGGCACCGGCGATGGTGAGCGCCCGGTACGCCAGCTCAGATGCTGCCAGCAGCGCCGAGACGCCCACAGCTGCCCCGATTCCCCACACCATCAGTCCGGTGGAGATGCCCAGGGCCGTCGCGAAGGCGAAACCGCGCGTCCTGGCGAGGGACGAACGGAGCACCAGTGCCGTATCGATGCCCGGAACCAGCGTCAGGACTCCGGCCACAAGGCCGAACGAGAGCAGTGACTGATAGAGATCCACGAGCCAAGGATAAGCCAACGACGGCGGCCAACCGGCCGCCGTCGAACGTTAGCGCAGGAGGCGTCTTAGCTGCAGTGCTTCGTGAACGCGGCGCCGGCTTCACGGTACTTGGCCTCCAGCTCGGCGAGCTTGGCCTCGTCCGGGGCTTCCTTGGCGGACTCGTCCGTGAACTCGATGATGGATCCGAGCGCAGGCTTGAGGTCATCCGATGCCACAACTTCGATGGGCCGGATCTGGTTGGCGAGACGCACCAGGCCGGTCTTGCCCACATTGTTAGCGGGGTTCGCCAGGACAGCCTTGACGCGGTCGCAGGTTTCGGGGGTGGAAAGTTTGGTGGGCGTGGTGCACGCAGAAGCGGAAAGCACGAGGCCGGCAGCGATCAGGGCGGTGGCGAGTTTCTTCATGGGTCCCTCAGTAGTTGATTGAGGTTTCGATTGTAAGCAGAGACCGCGGCAGCTTGCCGCTCCACAGGCTCCGGAGGGCGGAGTATGACCCGGCAGAGAGGGGGCCCCGGGCTCTGGCGGGCCGGTTCTCAGGGTGCATAGACTGGCAGGACAATCGTGCGGGCCTGCCGCAGGTTGGCCCGTGCGGATCACCCAAATTCAAGGAAGAATCATGGCCCGCACAACCCAGAATTCAGGAAAAGTACAGCGCCGTACCGCCATTGGGTTCATTGCACTCATGGGGCTGTTGGCACCTGTCCTCCCGGCCTCGGCGTCGCCGCCGGAAGACTCAGTCATTGTGCTCAAGGGCGCCACCTCCGCCGAGGGGATCGCCGCCGGCAGCGGAACCACCTTCTACGCCGGCGACCTGGCCCTCGGAGACATTTACCGCGGCGACATCCGTAAAGACAAAGCGCGGTTGTTCATCGACGTATCGGACTTTGATTCGCAGCCCAGGGCCGCCGTCGGCATGAAGGCCGATACCCGAAACAACCTGCTGTTTGTAGCGGGCGGCGGCACCGGCAAGGCCTTCGTCTATGACACTGAATCAGGCGAGCCTGTTGAGGATTTCACGCTGGCTCCGGGGTTCATCAACGACGTCGCCCTGACACGGGACGGCGCCTGGTTCACGAACTCCGCCGCCGGCGAGCTCTACTTCCTCCCGGTGGGCAGGCACGGCGAACTGGGCGATGTTGAGACCCTTCGACTGAGCGGACCCGCTGCCGGGCTGACTGGTCCCTTCAACCTCAACGGCATTGCTGCCGCCAATGGCGACCGGGTCCTGATTGTGGCTCATTCGAACAACAAGTCCCTCTACACCGTGGACCCGGACACGGGTGTAAGCGCGAGGATCGACGGCGTGGATGTACCGAATGTTGACGGCATCCTGGTCCGTGGCCACACAGTCTGGGCGGTGCAGAACTTCCTGAACCAGATCGTCCGGATCGACCTCTCCAACGATCTGTCGTCCGGCGAGATCGAAGACACCATCACCAGCCCCGCTTTCGATGTCCCCACCACGGTGGCGCGGTTCGGAAACACGCTGGCTGCCGTGAATGCGCAGTTTGAACGGCCGGCCAGTCCGCATGAAGTGGTGCTGGTACCGGCCAGGGACTAGGCGGATCACGTAAGGACGGTCCTGCCCCGCACGAACGGTGCTGGGCAGGACCGCTTGTGCGGGGCAGGGCAGCTGATGCCACGTACCCTGTGCCGCGCACCCTGATACCGCGTACGACGGCGGGGTGGCGCCTTAGGTGCGACTCCGCCCGTCAGCGGTCGCCCAGGTTGCCGCCGAGGGGCGGGATAGTGCCGCCGTCGTTCGGTTTACGGACCTTGCGTTCGGCCGCGCTGCGGATCTCGCCCTCCGCCGACTCGTCCGACTCGCCCTCAAGATCCACCAGGCCGCCGGTCTGGTCGAACGGGTGCGTGTACCGGTTGTACGCCGACGGCTCGCGCGTGGGCACGGATTCCCGCCAGGCGCCCGTGGCATGGCCCTCGTGCTCGATGAATTCCTTGAACTTAATCAGGTCGTGCTCCGCCTGGCGGGCCACGACGTGGAGGAGGTCGCCCACCTTCTCCACCACGCCCTCCGGCTGGTACTCCAGGGTGAGGGAGAGCTCGGTCTTGTTGCCGCCTGCGTCGGAGAATTCCACGGCACCGGAGTTCGTGGCGCCTTCGGTGGACGCCCACTCGATCCTGCGGTCCGGGATCTGCTCCACGATGGTGGCTTCCCACTGACGGCGGACCCCGGCGATATGGGCCACCCACTTCAGGCGGTCGGCACTGAGCTGGGTCACGCTCTCCACGCCACCCATGAACCGCGGAAAATCCTCGAACTGGGTCCACTGGTTGTAGGCGGTGCTGACCGGCACGTCAACCACAATCCGCTTCTCGACTTTGCTGCTCACAACGTCTCCTTTGACTGGAACGGTCTGATGACAAACTGAATACAGTCAGTATGCTTACCTATCGCCGTTGCGGGCTAAGGCGTCAGAGGCAAGGCTTCAGGGGCGGGGCGAGCCAGAGGGGAGGGCGACGGCGGCTAGTCGTCGTCGGTGTCGGCGCCTTCGGCGGGTTCCTGGGAGTGCATGCGGATGTCGGTGGGGTCCGCCGTCTCGTCCCCTTCGGCCGGAGCCTCGCTGTGGATGCGCTGCGCCACGACTGGTTTTTCCTTCATCTCAACCGCTCCTATGGTGTGTGGAATGTGCCTCAATCATCATTCAGCGCCTCTCAAAGCGGCGTGTCAATATCCATTCCAGTGCTCTGGCCGCGGCACGTGTTCTGTGCTGGCCGCGCCCTCAAGGACGCGATCGAGGCCTCGGACGGCATCCTGGACGCGCCCCAGCTGAACGCCCCGGAGGTCTACATCCACTTCAAGCCGGAAGCCTTCTCTGTCGAGGGCGAGGTGCGGGATGAGGGCACGGCCAAGTTCCTGCGGCACTACATGGAGGAATACGCCGCGTTCGTGGAGCGCGTGCTGGCAGCGAACGCCCCGGGCCACATCGGCGACCTCGAGCCGGACCCGGAGAAGCTGTCCCGGTAAGTTACGGCGTCAGTCCAGGGGAAGGGTGACCGTCACGGTGGTGCCCTCCCCCGGCTTCGAACAGACGCTGACGGTGCCGCCGGCCTCATGTACTGCCACGGACATCAGCCGCAGCCCGTAGCCGTGGTTCTTGCCGCTTAACGCGAGGTTGCAGTCAAAGCCCGTGCCGTCGTCGGACACTACAAGACGGATGCCGTGGTCAACGGCGGACAACTGGACGGTGAGCTCGGCGGCGTCGGAGTACTTGAAAGCGTTGCTCAGCGCCTCGCGGGCCGATTGGTAGAGGAGGAGCGCGCAGTCCGCCGGGATCTCGATGCCCCAGTGCGGAGTATCCCAGCGGACTGCCGTTCCTTGCTGGCGGAGGGGGCCGGTCAGCCGGTCAATGCAACCGGCCAGCCCCAAGGTGTGGAAGTCGAGTGGGTGGTGATCCGTGATCACTCCTCCCACTGCGTCGACCTCGCCCAGAGCTGATTCCTTCCCCATGAATCTTCCTGCTTCCCCGCCGTTTTCTTGTGGTGATAAATCCAGCGTGGACCGCCAACTGCATGAGTTGCCAAGGGTTGGCTCAAGGTTGGATCAATTTTTCGGGGAGTTTGCCGCCGGCATCAGCGGCACTGTTGGGCGCCGCCCGGCCCCGGCGGTCAGGGCCGCGTTAGCCGCTGCGATCAGGAAAATACCGGCCCACTGCACAATCCCCAGCGCTTCACCCAGGGCCAGCGCCCCGAGCAATGCGGCAAAGACGGGGTTGATGCTCATCAGAACGCCGAACAGGCTGGTGGGGATGCGGCGCAGGGTGATCACGTCCGCGACGTACGGGACCACGGACGCCAGTACGCCGGCGCCTGTAGCGCAGAGGATGGTGAACGCGTCCGGCTGGTCGTTGAGGAACGTCACCACCCCCACGGGGAGGAAGAGTGCGGCCGACACTCCGGTTGCGGCAGCCGTCCCCTGGATGCCCGGGATCCGCGTGCCCACCGTCCTGTTCAGGAGAATGTAGGCGGCCCAGCTGCAGGCGGCAACCAGGGCCAGGCCGATGCCCACGTAGTCCGTGGATGCTTCCGGCTGGGTGATGGCCACAACCCCGCCAGCGGCAAGGATGGAGCAGGCGGCGCTCGCCTTGGTCCGTGAACCGATCAGCGCGAGGGCCAGTGGACCCAGGAATTCGAGTGTCACCGCGAGGCCCAGCCCGATTCGCTCTACGGCCGCGTACAGGGAGAGGTTCATCGTCCCGAACACCAGCGCCAGCAGAAGAATGGGCCACCACTGGTGGCGGGTGAAGGAGAAGATGCGTGGCCGGACGAGGGGCAGCAGCACCGCCGCGGCTATGAGCTGCCGCGCCGCGACCACGCCCACCGGGCCTATTGCGGGGAAGGCCAGTGAACCGCTGGCCGCACCCAGCTGGTTTGAGAGCGCGCTCGCCACGAGGATGGCGCCGGCCCGGCCTCGGTCGGCAGTAAGTGTGTTGTCCATCCTTGGAGTGTGGGGCCGCCGGGGTTGCGTCCAAAATGCATAGACGGGCTCTCTTATGCGTCCAGCGTATGAATAGAATGAGCTTATGGACATGGAGCTGCGGCACCTGCGTTGCCTGGTTGGGGTGGCCGAAGCGGGCACGTTTACTGACGCCGCCATTGAGCTGGGCATGTCGCAGGCGGCGGTGTCGCGCAATATCGCTGCGCTGGAGCGCGCCTTGGGGGTGCGCCTGATGCACCGCACCACCAGGAGCATTGAGTTCACTGCCGCCGGCGACCGGACGGTCCGGCATGCCCGCCGTGTTCTCTCGATTTTGGAGGCCATCCAGCAGGAGGCGGCCGACGGCGGCGGCACAGTCCGGATCGGCTACGCCTGGTCCGCGCTGGGCCGGCACACCACGGAATTCCAGCGCAGGTGGGCGGATGCGTTTCCCAACACGGAGCTGCGCCTCATCCGGACCAACACCCCCACGGCGGGACTGGCGGAAGGAACCAGCGACTTCGCCATCCTGCGGCGGGTCCCCGACACGGCGGCCATCAGCCTTGTCCTCATCGGGCTGGAGAGCCGCTTCTGTGCCATGGCAGCGGACGACGCCCTTGCCGGCAAGCGAAGCATCACCCTTGCAGAAGCCGCGACCAAACCGATTGCCCTGGACCGGCGCACCGGCAGCACGCGCCTGGACCTGTGGCCGGAAGGCCAGCAGCCGCGGCGCACTATCGCCACGGACGACGTCGACGATTGGCTGACGGCGATCGGCAGCGGCAAAGCACGGGGCATCACGGCAGAATCAACGGCGCACCAGTACCGGCGCAAGGGTGTTGTGTACCGGCACGTGCGCGACGCCGCCCCGGTCCCCGTCTACGTCGCCTGGTCCAAGACCGACCCGCCAGCCGGGACGCAGGCCGTCGTCGAGCTGCTCGCGGCCCTCTACTCCTGACCGGTGCGGTTGCGGGATCCGTTTGTTATCCCCGCAACGGTTCGGCGCCAATCGGGCCGCCGCCGGATCCTGGCGCGCCCGCCGGCCCCACAATTTAAGGACCAAACTCGGACCCAAAGGAGGGTGTGATGCGCAGTCCCGCCGTGTCAGGCGCGGTTTTTTCTACAGCCATTCTGATGGCTTTGCTCTTCACGGGCTGCGGCCCGCAGGCAGGCCCGACGTCGAGTCCCAGCCCCACCGTCACCTCAGCGACGGCCACCGGAACCACAACTGCCATGCCGACGGCGACAGTCTCGCCGAGCGCCACCGGCACCGCGCCGGCGTCGGCCGCCTGGTCCAGCTACACCACGGCGGACGGCCAGCTGACGTTCGAACACCCGGCCGCGTGGAGCGTGCGGGACCCGGCCGGCGAACTGCCGGAGGGCGGCGGCGCGTTCGCCGAGGTGACCAACCAGGCCGGCAAGCCGCTTGCGACGCTCCGGACCAACATGGCCACCGGGTCCACGTGCCTGGAGCGGTTCCCGTACGAGGTGCTGGAGTCTGAAGAATTGCCGCTGCTGGCACAGGGCGGCACGGCGCCCTGGTTTGTTTTTGAGACCCGCGGCAACGATGCTGCGCCGGGTCCGGCCAACACGCCGGCTGCGGCCTACGGCATCGCGTGGGCGGCGCCCACGGGCGACTCGGCCTGCGCCATCTTCCACTTCTTCACGTGGCCGCCCACCGCTGCCATGTTCGGAGCGTTCTACAACCCCGCGAACAACGTGACGCCGGGGGCCGAGTCCCTGCCGTATCTGGAGCAGGCCAAGAAGTACGCGGCGACCCCGGAGTACCAGGACATCAAACGGATGATCACCTCATTGAGGCCTGCGGGTTAGGGGCATGCGGCTGGCTCAAGGTTCACACAAGATTTCGGCGAGCAGGCCATTTTCGACCTATGCGCCCGCCCGGAGTCGGTAGATTGATCTCGGTTTCGGTCCCCCCCGCCCGAAGCCCCGGAAGCCCCCGCGCTCGAGTCCACTCGCGTGGGGGCTTCCAACCAAAAACCAACGTCCGACGGCGGCGGCCGGATATGACGGCAGCCTCCCCGCACGCAGCCGGACGGGCCAGGGGCGACCGGTCATCCTGGCGGCTGCATAGCCGAGAAGCGGCCACCCACCTGCTCCGTCCATCGTCCGTTAGCCCTCCATGGCTCCCGACGCGTTGTCATCCAGCAGTTGCTGACCGCACAACACACCATTCATTGCCCTCCGGATCTTGGAGCACTTGGAACGTACCCACGGCACTTGCATGGATCGTGCCCACTCTGACAGCTCCGAGAGCTTCAGCGGCAACGGAGGCTGCCGGCACATCGTCAACGTGCACGTCAATATGAAGACGGTTCTTCCCTTGCTTGGTCTCGGGCACACGTTGGAAGGCTAGGCGCGTCCATCCCGGCGGATCGACGAAGGACCACGCATCGCTTCGATGCACTGGTTTGCCACCGAGGACCGAGGACCAGAACTCCGCGAGTGCGGCGGGCTTTTGGCAATCCACTACGACCTCATCAACGCGTCCAATCATTTCCTGAGCCTATCGCCGCGCCGGGCCTCCTCGGTAGAGAGCACCACGCCGTCGGTTCCAACTCCCGGCTGTCGCCTCGTGCCCAGCGAGAACTTGGGCGTCGCGGCGATCAGGAGGGCAGCCACGGCCACCGCGGCGCTCAGGATCAGACCCGGTCGGTACTGTTCCAGCATCGCGGCCGCATCGACGGCGGCACCTGCGTCGGGCGCATTGCCGTGACCGCTCACCATTGCCGTGGTGACGGCCAGCACCAGGGCGGCACCGACTTGGGTGCTGGTCTGGATCAGGCCTGCGGCCAGACCTTGCTCGGCATCCCGGATGCCAGCGGTGGCCTGGACGTTGATGGACGGGAAGGCCAGGGCGAAACCGACCCCCAGCAGCAGGACGGACGGCAGAATGTCGGTCACGTAATTGGGCGAGGTGCCTACGCGAAGGAACAGCACGTATCCGAGCGTCAACGAGGCCAGTCCCGTCAGGATCAGCCGCGGGGCGCCGAATCTCTCGATGAGCCGGTCCGCGAAGGGTGCGCTCGAGGCAACCAGCAGGCCGGTCGGGAGCAGCGCCAGGGCCATGCCAAGGGGGCTCCATCCCAGCACGGACTGCAGGTAGAGCGTCAGGATGAACTGGAAACTCAGGTAGGAACCGAACAGCCCCACGGCGCTGAGGTTGGCCCGGGCAACCCAGCCTTCCTTGAGGATGCTGAACCGGATCAGGGGGTGCCTGACGCGGTTTTCGATCACGCCGAACGCTGCCAGCACCGCTGTGGAGGCCACGAATCCGGCGATAGTTGCCACAGATCCCCAGCCGTTCCCCGGCGCCGATACCAGCGTGTACACCAGCCCCAGCATGCCGCCCGCGAGCGTGATGGCCCCCCAGACGTCATGCCCGCTCTCTTGCTCCCCGTCTGCGGCCTGGCCTGAGGCTCCGTCCCGGGGGATGTACCTCAGGCCAAGGAACACAACGGCGACTGCCACCGGAACGGAGACCAGGAAGGTCCAGCGCCAGCTCAGGGCGGTCATGAGGCCACCTACAACCAGGCCGAGGGAGAATCCGCTGGCGCCGAACGTGGTGAAGATGGACAAGGCACGGTTGCGTTCGCGCCCTTCAGCGAAGTTGGTGGTGATGATCGAGAAGGCAGCGGGAGCCGTGAATGCGGCGGCCAGGCCCTTGACGAACCGGGTGGCGATCAGCAGGGCCGGGTCATCCACCAGCCCGCCGAGGAGGGATGCTGCGGCGAAAACGCTGAGCGCAATCAGGAAGATGCGCCGCCGGCCGAGCAGGTCCGCCATCCGTCCGCCCAGCAGGAGCAGGCTTCCGTAGCCGAGCACGTAGGCGGAGACGATCCACTGGAGGGATTCGGTTCCGAGATGAAGTTCGTTGCCGATCGAGGGCAGGGCCACGCCGACCATTGATACGTCCAGTGCGTCGAGTGCCAGGACGGTGCACAGGACCAGGAGGAGCATCCATTGTGCGCGGGTCCAACGCACAGCTGTAAGCCGGTCTCCGGCTGTTCTTTCAAGGGTGGAAGTTGAAGTCATGGCAACAACTTATATGACACGTCATTGAATGACAAGGAATATTATGACGTGGACTTTTAATTGGTCATGAACTAGAGTTGCTGCATGGCAAAACCGCAGGACCGCCAGCTGGTTGAGCAATGGCGCAGCATCCAGACCACGTACTTCAACACGGCAGGGGCGCTGGAGCGTGCGCTGGAGTCGAAGTTCAGCATCGGCCTGACGGAGTTTGAAATCCTGGATCTCGTGGCCGAAAGCACCGACGCGGCATGCCGCATGAAGCAACTCGGTGAGCGCACCCCCATGACCCAGAGCGCCATGTCCAAGGTGGTGGACCGGCTCGACAAAGCCGGACTGATTTCCCGCCAGTCCTGTGAAGATGACCGGCGCTCACTGTATCTGGAACTCACCGAGGCCGGCCGCGCGCTCCACAGGCAAGCCGCCATCGAGCACCGCGCCCTGCTCAGGGAAAACCTGGGCAAAGACTAACCGTCAGCCCTTGCCGTCCTGGCCGGGCTCTTCCGCATCCCGGCCGGCGCTGGCAGCGTCGTCCGAGGTGGCGGATTTGATTGGGCGCCTCAGTGATCGTCGATAAAGATCTCTTCGATCTTCAGGTCGAACAGCCTGGCGAGGCGGAAGGCGACTGGGAGGCTTGGGTCGAACTTCCCTGTTTCGATTGCGTTGATCGTCTGCCTCGACACGCTGACCCGCTGAGCCAGGTCAGCCTGCGTCCAGGCGCGTTCGGTCCGAAGGTCCGTGAGGCGGTTCTTCATCGGTATCTGATCATGCCGACGACGAAGGTGATCAAGTAGACGACTCCCAAGAGCGCGGGGAAGACCGCGATATCGACGTCGTACGCGACGAGGCCGGCAGCGTCCGCGACGACGTAGGCGAATCCGCCGACCCACCCCACTCCGAGGGTGACCACCAGCGCATCCTGGATGATCTTCCGTTGCAACTCATCAATTCCTCGGAGAAATCGCGTGAAGGCGACGACCCATCCGATGCCGACGACAAGATTGGCAGCAACCGCGGTCCAGCTCGCCGCCGGCTGCGAATCCCAGAAGAGTTCGGGGCCGAACTTGGCCAAGGCAAGGGTCGCCAGCCAGGCGAGTGTCCAGGATACAAGTCCAGCGGTTATCTTGAGCGATTCCCGATAGTCGCCGGTCTCGTTGCGTGTTTGCACGAGAATCCTCCTGTAGCGCGAAGTCAAGTCCACTTGACACGGTAGTAGGCGCCGCCCGCGGTGTCAAGCACACTTGACATGGGGCCATGTCGGCCCGAGTAGAGCCGCATGGTCGCGCGCGTCCCCAGGAGCATCGACTAGTGAGAAACGGATAGACCGGCTTTCTGGCAGGTCCCGAGAAGGTTGATGGCGCAGCGGCTTTTGGTGAGCGGCAGGTTCGGATTGCCACCAGACGCGGCGCGAGGGGCCGGTAGGTGCCTGATGCCATGGCCGGTGTTCCCGTAGGCCAGGCCTCGGTCACATAGCCTCGATGTCAAGCCCTCAGCGGCCACCAACAATTCTTCGACGCGCGCGATTTAGACTGCACCCATGTCCGAAACTGAACGAACCATCACAGACCCGGTCTTCGAGGCTGCCTACGAGGCCGCACAAAAGAGCCTCCGAGAGGGCGGCATCCCGATCGGTGCTGCCTTGGCCCGCGGCGGGGTCGTCATTGCCAGCGGCCACAACGAGCGTGTCCAGCATGGCGATCCAATCGCCCACGGAGAGATGTCTGCGTTGCGGGCTGCCGGACGCCAGAAGAGCTACCGGGACACAACCCTCTACACCACCCTGGCGCCGTGTGCGATGTGTACCGGGACCATCATCCAATTCAAGATTCCGCGCGTGGTGGTGGGCGAGGCCGAGACGTTCCCCGGCGAATTCGAACTTCTCCGCTCACGCGGCGTCGAAGTGGTGGTGTTGAATGATGCCCGATGCGTTGAGATGATGCGCACCTTCCAGGACGAACACCCTGAACTATGGGCAGAAGACATCGCCGAGTAGTCCACGCACAAAGGAGCACCGGTGAAATAGATCAGACCCGGCCAAAGCTATCGCGTGGGCGCTGCTTGTCCTGATCGCTGCAGCCATGACGGCCTGTGGGCTGGCCGCCTCGTTCAATTTCATCGTCCGGTCACCAACGCACGCGGTGGGGCACCGCCTGGTGTTGCTCGGCGCGCTCGCCTTTGCGGCCACGGCCGTGTGGGCGCGGCTGCGGGGCTGGCCCATCTGGGTCTCGGCCCTGACCGGCCTCCCCGCGGTGGTGGTGGGCGGGCTGGCGTATGAGCTTCCCGACGGCCTGTACGCCCACCTCGCTGGACTGGTCCTGATCCCGGCCGCCATGCTCTGGAAACTGCTTGTTGAATACCTGCGGCCGCACCGGCAGCTGCTGATCGCCGTCGTGATTTTCCAGCTGGCGCAATCCATCGCGTCGCTGTACCTGCCCACGCTGAACGCGGACATCATCGATGAGGGCGTGGCCAAGGGGGGACGCCGGCGTCATCCTCCGCCTGGGCGGCCTGATGCTGGGGATCACGCTGCTGCAGATTGTGTGCGCCGTGATTGCCGTGTACTTCGGGGCGAAGGCGGCCATCGCGCCCATGTTGAGCATCTTTCCGTCTTGCTCCTCACCGGCTGCGCGCCGCCGCCATCGGAATCCTGGACAATCTTCACCATGGCCGATGGTCAGCTGACCTTGGCCACAGGTTCCACCTGCATTGAGCGGTTCTCGTACGGGGTGCTGGAGTCCGAAGAGTTGCCTCTGCTGACGGCATCACATCGGTCCCGTCGCCGACCGGTGACTCGACGTGCGCCATCTTCCGCTTCTTCACCTGGCCGCCCACCGCTGACATGTTGGGTGCGTTCTACAACCCCGAGAACAACGAGACGACGGGGGCCAATCTCTGCCGTATCTGGAGCAGGCCAAGAAGTACTTGGAAACGGACGAGTACCAGGACATCAAGCGGATGATCACGTCGCTGGCCGGCGGGGTAACGCCGGCCGTGTGAACCGCACGGCCCAGATGACGGCGGCCGGCTCAAGGTTGACTGAAGATTTCCCGGAAACTCCCCGTCTGGCCACTGTGATTATGAAGGGCCAGTACATTGCTGACGGCCGCTTCGGCCGGTGCTGGCCATACATGGCCATGGACCGTCCAAACTTGGTCCGCCAACCGAAAAGCTGCCACTGCATTTGGGCTCCTTTACATATTTTGGGGGAGCCCGCCTCGATAGCATGAGGTGACCGGACAGAGCCGTCCGGCCAGATCGACGCAGAAGGAAGCCCATGGCAGCGGTTACGGTGGACGATATCCTCTCGGACCTCCCCTTGGGTTTCGCCAGCCTCATCCTCCGGCCTGCCCCGGCCGGCTCTGCGATCGAACGGTTCCTGATCGTGGATGCGGATGATGAAACGTACGACGGCGGCGCAGCCTTTGTCCTGCTGATCGGCGTCCGCGGCCGCTCGGCTTTGCCCGCGCTGCGGCGGCTCCTGAAGAACCCTCCGCCGGTTGTGGCCGTCAAGGGAATACGTGAAGAGCTCGCCGAAGCCGAAGAACTGCTCCGCGATGCCGGCACGGGCCTGCTCCTGGTGGATCCGGGGGCTGACTGGGACCGGCTGCTGTCCATCGCCAAGGACCGCATCCAGCCGCGCAGCTACCAGAGCGAAGTGCTGACGCTGCTGGAAGAGGACCTGTTTGCCATCGCCCAGACCACCGCCAGGCTCACATCCAGCCACGTGGTCATCGAAGACGCCGCCAACAAGGTGCTGGCATACTCCACTGTTTCGAATGACATCGACGAGCTGCGCAAGGCCTCCATCCTGGCCCGGCGCGGTCCGCGAAAATACGAGCTGCTGCTGAAGGACCTGGGCGCCTACCGAGAACTGCACAGAACCCGGCTGCCGGTGCGGGTACCGGCCCGTCCCCAGGACGGGCTGCGGGAACGGGTGGCCGTCACACTGTTCGCCGGGGACCGGATCATGGGCTACATCTGGCTGCAGGAAACGGGGGCGGGCTTCGGCGCGGACGTTGATCACGTGCTCACCGGATCTGCTGCGCGGGCCTCCGCCGAGCTGATCCGTTTCCGCAACCAGCAGTCCGTACACATGCGCGAAGACCGCATTGCGCGGATTTTGTCAGGTGCGGCGGAAGCCGCGGCCAGTGCGCACAGCGAGAAGATCTCCGCTGAGCGCCCGGCGGCACTGATCCTGATAGGAATGTCCGATGGCGATGCTCAGGCCGACGACGCAGCACTGAAGCACGGCGAACTGGCCAATCTGGCGTCCATCCACGCGGCCGCCTACAAGGCGTCCGCCGTCGTGGGCCAGTTCAAGGGCGACACTGCCGTGATTGTCCCTGGCCTGCAGTCAACCGCCGCGGAGCCCGGGCTGCGCAGACTGGCCGAATCCATCGTCCGGGATGCCGGCAAGCACCTCGGCATCAGCCCGTTCGCAGCCGTCGGTCCCGTGGTCCCGGACCTGCTGTCCCTACACTCAACCACCCATATCACCGAGGCCCTGTTGAGTTGCGTAGGCACGTCTCCGGACAGGACGGTTGCCACCGTGGACGACTTCGAGGGAGAGATCCTCTTCCGCGAGGCGGTTCAGCATTTCACGTCCTCCACATTCCGCCACCGCAGCCTTTCCGCGCTACTGCGGCAGGACGGCGAACTCGCGGAGACCCTGCACGCATACTTCGAAGCCTCACTCGATGTCGCCGAGTGTGCCAGCAGGATGGGGCTGCACAAGAACACCGTCTACTACCGGATCAGCAAGGCATCCCGGGCGACCGGCCTGAACTTCGGCAACCCCCGGGACTCGCTGGTGGCCCTGCTCCATATCCAGGAATGGGCCAGCACACACAAAGAACAATTGGGCAGGAAATGACCACAGCACTCGAGGCACCGCCGTTGGACCGGATACTGGACGACATCGTCCGCAGCCACAGGCCGCAGCGGGAAAGTGGGTCCGTGCCGGCCAACATTCCCTTGCTCGCAGCAGTACCCTTCAACAGGTTCGGGATCGCCGTTGCCACCGCTTCCGGCGAGGTGTTCAGTTCCGGCGATGCCGACGTTCCGTTCTCCATCCAGAGCATTTCCAAGGTGTTCACCCTGGCAATGGCGCTTCAAGGGGACAGCTCAGGATCACTGTGGTCCCGCGTTCTGCGCGAACCCTCCGGCACATCGTTCAACTCCCTGGTCCAGCTGGAAGTGGAGCACGGCATCCCGCGGAACCCGTTCATCAACGCCGGCGCCCTGGTGGTTACCGATCACCTGATGGAAGAAACGTCCGACGCCGCCACCCAGGTGTTGCGGTTCCTCACCGCCCAGGCAGCAAGCACTGGGCCCTTCATCGATGAGGCCGCCGCAGCCAGCGAGCTTTCCAGCAGCAGCCGCAATCTGGCGTTGGCGCACTTCCTGAAGGACTTCGGCAACCTGAAGCAGGCCGCGGAATCAGTGGTGGAAAACTACGTGCGCCAATGCTCCATCATGATGACCTGCGTTGAACTCGCCAAGGCCGGGCTCTTCCTCGCCCGGGACGGCCAGGGAACGCTCGGAACAGTGGTTTCCCCCAGCGAAGCGAAACGCATCGGCTCCATCATGCTGACGTGCGGCATGTACGACGCCGCGGGCGAGTTCGCCTACCGCGTGGGCCTTCCGGGAAAAAGCGGTGTGGGCGGCGGGATCCTGGCCATCGTTCCGGGTGTTTGCGCCATCTGCGTCTGGAGTCCGCGGCTGGACGCCAAAGGGAACTCCCTTGCCGGCACCGCCGCCCTCGCCGACCTTTCCGACCGCACCGGCTGGTCCGTTTTCTAAAACACAGGCTGCCCACACCCCACAACTTCCTTCCCAACCCAGCAGGATCTTCTCCGTATCGAAAGGATCAACCATGCCCATCAACCCCAATGACGAGGTTGTACTGAAACAGGCCGACGGCGGCCACGCGCACGCCTCAGAGACGGCCCTGCACGCGGAGGACAAGGGCTACCACAAGAGCCTCAAGCCGCGGCAGATCCAGATGATCGCGATCGGCGGCGCGATCGGCACCGGCCTGTTCCTCGGCGCCGGCGGCCGGCTGAACGCCGCCGGCCCGTCGCTGGTCATCGCCTACGCAGTGTGCGGTTTCTTCGCGTTCCTCATCCTGCGGGCGCTTGGCGAACTGGTCCTGCACCGCCCGTCGTCGGGCTCGTTTGTTTCCTACGCCCGTGAATTCTTCGGCGAGAAGGCCGCGTTCGTCTCCGGCTGGTTCTACTGGATCAACTGGGCCACCACCACCATCGTGGACATCACCGCCGCCGCGCTCTACATGAACTTCTTCGGCCACTACATCCCCTGGATGGCGGCCGTCCCGCAATGGGCCTGGGCCCTGATCGCCCTGCTGGTGGTCCTCGCCCTGAACCTCGTCTCCGTCAAGGTCTTCGGCGAAATGGAATTCTGGTTCGCCATCATCAAAGTCGCCGCACTGGTGGTCTTCCTCGTGGTGGGCACCTACTTCGTCATCTTCGGCACCCCCGTGGACGGCCAGCCGGTGGGCCTGAGCCTCCTCTCGGACAACGGCGGCGTCTTCCCCAACGGCCTGCTCCCCATGATCATCCTCATGCAGGGCGTCCTGTTCGCCTACGCCTCCATCGAACTCGTGGGCACCGCCGCCGGCGAGACCGAAAACCCGGAAAAGATCATGCCCAAAGCCATCAACTCCGTGGTCTTCCGGATCGCCGTCTTCTACGTCGGCTCCGTCATCCTGCTCGCCCTCCTGCTCCCGTACACGTCCTACGAAAAGGGCGTCAGCCCCTTCGTGACGTTCTTCGGTTCCATCGGCATCCAGGGCGTGGACGTCATCATGAACCTGGTGGTCCTCACCGCCGCGCTCTCCTCACTCAACGCCGGCCTGTACTCCACCGGACGCATCCTTCGCTCCATGTCCGTGAACGGCTCCGCCCCGAAGTTCGCGGGCCGGATGAACAAAGCCGGCGTCCCCTACGGCGGCATCGCCATCACCGCCGGCGTGTCCCTCCTCGGCGTCCCGCTGAACTACCTCGTACCCGCCCAGGCCTTCGAGATCGTGCTGAACGTCGCATCCGTGGGCATCGTCATGACCTGGGCAACCATCGTGCTCTGCCAAATCCAGCTCCAACGCTGGGCGAACAAAGGCTGGCTCACACGCCCCTCGTTCAGGATGTTCGGCGCCCCGTACACCGGCTACCTCTCGCTGCTCTTTCTGGCGAGCGTGCTGGTGATGGTCTTCATCGATTCACCCCTCACCATGCTGGTCACCGCCATCGCCTCCGTGCTGATGGTGTTCGGCTGGTACGCCTGCCGCCAGCGGATCCGTGAGATCGCCGAAACCCGCGAGGGCTTCACCGGCACAGCTCCCGTCATCGCCAACCCGCCCGCGGAGTCCTTCAGATAAAGCCCGCACCATCCGCTACGAACGCCAAACCAGCCCGAACAGCCAAAGAAAGCCCATGACAACGGAAACCGAAGCAACCCTGACCGCATCCCACACCCTGCCTGCCGCCGTCGTAATTTCCGATCAAGGCTCCCGGCAGGCGAGCCATGTGGCCGAGCCCAAAGCCGGCTCCCGCCAGGCACTGAAATCAGCCGGGCACGTGATTGTTGATTCGCTGGTGGCCCACGGGGTGGAGCGCACCTACGTGGTTCCCGGCGAAAGCTTCCTGGACGTCCTGGACGGCCTGCACAACTCGGACATTGAAACCATCGTCTGCCGGCACGAGGGCGGTGCAGCCTACATGGCCGAGGCCGACGGGAAAATGCGCCAGCGCCCGGGCATAGCGATGGTGACCCGCGGGCCCGGAGCGGCCAACGCGCATGTGGGGCTGCACACCGCATGGCAGGACTCCACCCCCATGCTGCTGTTCGTCGGCCTGATCCCCTTCGCACACCGGGACCGCGAGGCGTTCCAGGAGTTCGACATCAAGGCCTGGTTCGATACGGGAGCGAAGCGCGTCATGGTCCTGGACCATGCGGAGCGGGCGTCCGAGATCGTGGCCGAGGCGATGTTTGCGGCCATGAGCGGGCGGCCGGGCCCGGTGGTGGTGGGCCTGCCGGAGGACATCATCCGGCAGCAGATTGACCCGGCGCTGCACCCCGCCATTCCCGTGGCTGCCGGCGGCATGAGCCGCACCGACGCCGCCGCCCTGGAGGCCGCGCTGGCAGCGTCCAGCAAGCCGCTTTTTGTCACCGGCGGCAACGACTGGACGCAGGCAGCCGCGGATCAGCTGACGGGATGGCTGGAACGGCACCACATCCCGGCCGCGGCTGAATGGCGGACGCAGGGAACGGTCTCCTTCGATTCGCCCTCCTACGTGGGCCCCATTGGCTACGGCCGCCCCCGCCCCACGTACGACCTGCTGGAGGAAACCGACCTGCTGGTGTTTGTGGGGACAGTGCCGGGCGATGTGATTACGGACGGATTCGTCTGCCGGCAGGACTGGAGCAAAAAGAACTTCCTGGTCACAGTCGACCCCTCACTCCGTGGCCGGTCGGGCCCCGTTTCGCGGCAGATCCTGGCCAAGCCCGAGGCCTTTGTCCGCGACGTTGTGGGGATTGACCTGCCGGCGAAGGACGAGTGGAAAGCGTGGACGAACCGGATGCGGGGCGAGCAGGAGCGGTTCGCCGCGCTGCCCCCGGCTGCGCCGGCAGCGGGGCAGGCGAGGATGGACACTTTGATGGCGAACCTGGTGCCAAGGCTGCCCGAGGACTCACTGGTGACGTTCGGCGCGGGGGAGCACACCAACTGGGCACACCGCTACTTTCCTACCCGCCGCTATGCCTCCATGATCAGTGCGCGTAACGGCTCAATGGGCTACTCGGTCCCCTCGGCCATCGCGGCATCACTTGCCGAACCCCGGCGCCGCGTGGTGACCATCGCCGGGGACGGGGAGTTCCTTATGAACGGCCAGGAGCTGGCCACCGCGGCGCAGTACGGGGCCACACCGTTGGTGATCGTTATGGACAACCAGGAATACGGCACCATCCGCACCCACCAGGAGCGGCACTATCCCTCCCGCGTGTCCGGGACCCAGCTGAAGAATCCGGACTTCGGTCTGATGGCCCGGGCCTTCGGCGGGTTCGGGATCACTGTCACCGAGGACTGTGACGTTCCGGCCGCACTGGACGCCGCCCTGGCGGCCATCGATGAGGACGGCGTCTTCGCCCTCATCCATCTCATCGTGGAGCAGCGCGTTAAGGCTTACTGAGCCAGCTCCTGACAGAGCAGCGGACGACGGCGGGACATTCCGCCGTCGTCCGCTGCTCTCTGACCCGGGTCACGCCCGCCGAATTCCGCCCTCCCATTCCCCGCCGACGGACGTAAGCCAACCTTCGCACTACTTCTCGACCGCGCTTCCAGCGGGCAGAACCTTAGAGCCGCCATGCTCTCTGGTCCCGTCGTGCGCGGCCGGCTACCGGGCGTGCCTGGTACGAGCTCTGGTGGTTGTACCGACGGGCCCTCCGCCGGTCAGAGGTCAGCAGCTGGCGGTCCCCTTTGCAGCCTGGTCGCAACCTTTGAAGTTCTAGCATGGGGGCCAGGACGAAGACGTCTGTTTTCCAGAGGAGTGACCATGACTGTTTATGTACAGCCCGGCCAAGAAGGATCCAAGGTCCAGTTCAAGGACCGCTACGAGAACTGGATCGGCGGAGAATGGGTGGCTCCAACTACCGGCCAATACATCGAGAACGTTTCCCCGGTGAACGGAAAGCAATTCACCGAGGTGGCCCGCGGCGCCGCCGCGGACGTAGAGCTCGCACTAGATGCCGCGCACAAGGCCGCACCGGCGTGGGGCAAGACTTCGGCCACGGAGCGCGCCGCCGTGCTGAACAGGATCGCCGACCGGATCGACGCGAACCTTGAGATGCTGGCCGTCGCCGAATCGTGGGACAACGGCAAGCCCATCCGCGAAACCTTGAATGCGGACATCCCGCTCGCGGCGGACCACTTTCGGTACTTTGCCTCCGCCATCCGCGCCCAGGAAGGCCGGCTGTCCCAGCTCGACGACGACACCACGGCCTACCACTTCCACGAGCCGCTCGGCGTCGTGGGCCAGATCATCCCCTGGAACTTCCCCATTCTCATGGCTGTCTGGAAAATGGCTCCGGCCCTGGCCGCCGGCAACGCCGTCGTCCTGAAGCCCGCGTCCAATACCCCGGCCTCCATCCTGGTCCTGGCGGAACTCATCGCGGACCTGCTGCCCGCTGGCCTGCTGAATATCGTCAACGGCTTCGGGGTGGAGGTGGGCAAGCCGCTGGCGTCCAGCCCGCGGATCCGCAAGATCGCGTTCACCGGCGAGACCTCCACCGGGCGCCTGATCAGCCAGTACGCCAGCCAGAACCTGATCCCGGTCACCCTGGAACTGGGCGGCAAGAGCCCGAACATCTTCTTCAACGATGTTGCCGAGTCCAACGACGCGTTCTACGACAAGGCACTGGAGGGCTTCACCCTTTACGCCTTCAACCAGGGCGAAGTCTGCAGCAGCCCGTCCCGTGCCCTCGTCCAGGACGGTATCTACGATTCCTTCATGGCTGATGCCGTGGCCAGGACGCAACAGATCATCCAAGGCAACCCGCTGGACACCAACACCCAGATCGGCGCCCAGGCATCCGTGGGCCAGATGGAGAAGATCCTTTCCTACATCGACATCGGACTCGAAGAGGGCGCAAAAATCCTGGCCGGCGGTGCACGGACGGAGCTTGACGGGGACCTGGCCGGCGGTTTCTACGTCCAGCCGACCATTTTTGAGGGCCAGAACTGGATGCGGATCTTCCAGGAGGAGATCTTCGGCCCGGTGGTCTCCGTTGCACGCTTCAGCGATTACAACGACGCCGTCAGCATCGCCAACGACACCCTGTACGGCCTTGGCGCCGGCGTCTGGTCGCGTAACGGCAACGTGGCCTACCGTGCTGGGCGCGAGATCCAGGCCGGCCGGGTGTGGGTGAACAACTACCATGCCTACCCTGCCGGGGCCGCGTTCGGCGGCTATAAGTCATCCGGTATCGGCCGTGAGAACCACTCCATGATGCTGGACCACTACCAGCAGACGAAGAATCTCCTGGTCAGCCACTCAGAGAACAAGCTCGGCTTCTTCTAGTCCGGTCAGGGACCACAGCAAGCGTTCAACAAACAGGTACCACGAAGGGGCTTTACATGACGAGAATGCTGATTATCGGACCTCCCGGTTCGGGCAAGGGAACGCAGGCCGAACGGATCTCGGAGCGCCTCGGTGTGGCCGCGATCTCCACAGGCGACATCTTCCGTGCCAACGTCAAGGGCGAGACTCCGCTGGGAATCGAAGCCAAGGAGTATATGGACGCCGGGGACTTCGTTCCGGACAGCGTGACCAACAAGATGGTCCGGGACCGCCTCAACGAAGCCGACGTCGAAAACGGCTTCCTCCTGGACGGCTACCCGCGCACCACGGCGCAGGTGGACTACCTTGACGGGATCCTCGCGAACAGCGAGGAGAAGCTCGACGTCGTCCTGCAGCTCACGGCCGACGACGAGGAACTCGTCTCGCGCCTGTTGGGCCGTGCCAAGGAAACCGGCCGGAGCGACGACAACGAAGCCGTCATCCGCCACCGCCTTGACCTGTACCACGGGCAGACCGAGGCCGTGGTGGCCAAGTATGCCGAACGCGGAATCCTGGCCAGGGTTGATGGGATTGGCGGGGTCGGTGAGGTCACGGACAGAGTGATGGGCACGCTCGGAGATCTTCTTCAGGTCTCCGCCGTAATCGGACGGTAGTACTCAACCGCCTGCACCGCTGATCAGTAGCGGTGATCGAGCCTGTCGGAAACCACCACCGGAATCCGACAGGCTCGACTGCGTGGCACATAGTTCCGTCGTCCGAGCAGCCAGCGGCTGCAGACCGGGTATCGGGATTAGGATGCAACACTAAACCCCGAGAGTCAACGAAATCCGGGGCAGTCCCACCGACCATCCGGGCACAACCAAATGATTCTTCGATAAGCGCTACGCGGGCATCTTGACGGTGATCCCTTGGGAGGACGCCGCCGGCCGCCCCCAGACAACCCAAGGGCCGACTTAGCGGCCTACGTGCATGGCCTCGTGGATTTGAAGCGCAAACCAAAGCTGGGCCAAGGCGGAGGTCTCGGTCATGTCCAGGCCCGTCAGTTCGCCGACTTTACGGATGCGATAAATGACGGTTTGCCTGTGTGCGAACAGCGCCGCCGCGGTCTTTTGCCACGATCTCTGGGTGTCCAGGTACGTCCTTAACGTCACGATGAGGTCGCCTTCCTGGCTCTGTTCGTACGCGAAGATCGGACCCAGCAGCCGTTCCACCAGGGCGGTCCCTTCCTCGAAGCTCGTGAGCCCCAGCCAGGACGGGCCTTCCGCGTACCGGGCCAGATTCATGGCGTTGCCCTTGGCCGCGCCGAGCGCCCACAGCGACTCCTGCAGGGCACGCTGGATCCCGGGCGCAGCCGTCGGCGAGCTGATGCCGATCCGGACCTCGGGACCCGCGCAATGGACCAAAATACCGTCGGTCACCGCCGCGGACACCGCCACATGAAGTGTGTTGAAGCGCCGCAGGCAAGCGGCCGGAAAGCCGTGGCGCCACAGTTCGACGTGGACGTTCGCCAGCCGCTCGCCGTCGTCGGCCGATATCGAAACCATCAGGAAATCCTGCGCCGGAACATCAAAGGCCGTGAGCCGGCTTTCCAGTTCCGCCGTTCCCAGGCGACCGTCGACCGCTTGGAACAGGAATTCGCTCGCCAGGCGGTTCCGGCTTTCCAGGGACAGGACTTTTCGTGAAAGTTCCAGACCCAGCACCGTTGCCGCATGAAGCAGCACGACGGCGTCCGGGTGCGGATCGCCGCTGGGCAGCACCACCAGGAGCGCATTGGCGTGCGTGGGGATATCCATCATCAACACATGCCTGTCCCGAAGCCGATGCCACTGGAACTTCTTCCCGGCCAAGGATATTCGCCCGGTCAGCTGGGCCAATTCCGCCTGCAGGAAATCCGGCAGCGGCTGGCCGTCCGGATGCCACGGATGAAGGCAGCGCCGGTCCACGACGAACAGATCTGCATCGAGCTCAGCCGCGAGGCCACGAAGAAGGCCCTGCAAGTGGTCCTCGGATGCTCCGGCAGTGCGGAGCAGGTCGTAAATCCGGGCCGTCTGTCGCAGGCGCCGCGACTCCTCCAGCAGGGAAGATTCAGCCACCGTTCGCGCGATGGCGATGAAGGGCAGCGGATAGGGCACGTTGATCAGCGGCAGCGGCAGCCTCTCACAAGCGGCCAGGAACTCCGGCAACAGCTCCGGCGCGTGCATCTTCTCTCCGATGGCCAGCGCACTGGCGCCCGCATCCACCAGCGCTTCGGCGAGCGCAACCTGACCCGCAGCATCGGCCGGGATGGAGAGGCCGTTGGTCATCATCAGCTCGCCGCCGGTGACCCATTCCCACAGCCTCGGCAAGTCAGACGTGTGGGCCCACGTGATCCGGTTGCCGCTGCCTGCGGATCCGGCCAGCAGCGTGAGTCCCAGCTGGGGTTCCGCCACGAGCTCGGCCACTGTAATCGCCATGGAATTGCGCTCCCAGCTCCTTGGTTTCCGGCCCGCGAAAGGCTCTTAGACATATGTATAAGAGCCTCGGCCATTTGTAGTCAATCTACCGCTATACGCCGTGACGCGCGTCACCAAGAATTGGATTACTTACTTCCCGCTCAACATTCCCGCTCAACGGCGAGCGAGCCAGCACCTCCCCCGAATCGCCGCCGGCGTCACCGCCCGGCAGCACAGCAACCGAAGGATCCCCGCATGACAACGCACAAGCCCATCGGCCCCGTCGACGCAACAAAAGTCCCCCGGTATGCAGGCCTCGGCACGTTCGCCAGGCTTCCCCAGATCGACCGCGTTCCGGACTACGACATTGCGATCGTCGGTGTACCGTTCGACGGCGGGACCTCCTTCCGGCCCGGCGCCCGTTTCGGTCCTGCCGCAGTCCGCGAAGCCTCCCGGCTCCTTCGCCCCGGCTACCACCCCGAGCTCGACGTTGAGCCTGTCTACGAAGTCCAGGTTGTAGACGCCGGCGACATCGCCTGCACGCCCTACGACATCACACGGGCGGTCCGCGAAATTGAAGAACAGGCACTGCCCCTGATCAGTGAAGACAAGAAGCTCATCTCCATCGGTGGCGACCACACCATTGCCCTCCCGATGCTGCGGGCATTGAACACGGTCCACGGACCGGTCGCGCTGTTGCACTTCGACGCCCATCTGGACACGTGGGACACCTACTTCGACCAGCCGGTCACCCACGGAACCATCTTCCGCCGGGCATTCGAGGAAGGACTCCTGGTGGAAGACAAGTCCATGCACGTCGGCATCCGCGGGCCGGTCTACGACCGCAACGACTTCCTCCGCGACCACGAGTTCGGCTTCCAGATCATCCGCTGCTCGGACCTGGACGTCATCGGCGTCCCGGCAGCCATCCAACAGGTCAAAGAGAGGCTAGGCGACACCCCCGTCTACGTCTCCATCGACATCGACGTCCTGGACCCGGCCTACGCACCGGGCACCGGCACCCCCGAAATGGGCGGACTCCACTCCCGCGAACTCCTTGCTCTTCTCCGCGGACTGAACGGCATCAACATCGTGGGCGCCGACGTCGTCGAGGTCGCTCCCGCTTACGATCACGCAGACATCACCACGGTCGCCGCGGCCACCCTCGTCTTCGACCTGCTCGCCCTGATGGTGAACCGCAGTAAGGTCGAAACGAACACCGTCCGTGAACTGCAAGCAGCATCCTGGAACGCATCATGAGCACTCGAACCACTCCCGTTGCCGCGGCCGAAGTACCCCGGCTCGAGGACAAGACCATCCAGCCCATCCCCGCGGACGAACGCCACGGGAAAGCCCGGGACCTCTTCACCATCTGGTTCGGTTCCAACATCATGATCATGACCATCGTGACCGGCGGCCTCGCCACCACGGTGTTCGGCCTCCAATTTGTGCCCGCGATCGTGGGAATCATCATTGGGAACGTCGTCGGCGGCATCTTCATGGCCCTGCATTCCGCCCAAGGCCCGCAACTGGGCGTGGCGCAGATGATCCAGACCCGCGGCCAGTTCGGTTCGTACGGGGCGCTGCTGATCGTTGTCATCGTGGTGATCATGTACGTCGGGTTTTTCGCGGCGAACCTCGTCTTTGGCGGGGAAGCAATGGCCGCGGTCAACCCCGGCATCAGTGTTGACGCAGGCATCATCGGCATCGGCATCGTCAGCGTCGTTGCCACGATTTTCGGCTACCGGCTCATTCACGCCTATGCACGCATCCTGAGCGTCGTGGCGGGTGTAGCGCTGTTGCTTGCCTTTGCCTGGATCCTGTTCGTCCAGGGACTGCCGGCCAGCTTCCTGGACCAGGGAAACTTCAACTGGGTTGGCTTCATGGCCACCATCTCCGTATCCGCCCTGTGGCAGCTCGCTTACGCCCCCTACGTCTCGGATTATTCCCGCTACATGCCCAAGGGCACCGGCTCGGCCCCGGCCTTCTGGGCGTCGTATTCGGGCTGCGTCTTGGGTACTTTGTTCCCCATGGTCTTAGGTGCCCTGGTGGGAACGCTTGCCGCGACGATGAGCAGCGACGCCGGCAACGTCGAGATCGTCGGCAGCCTGGGAGCGTTTCTCCAACCCTGGACCATGATCGTCATCGGAATCTTCTGCCTCGGGGTTGCGGCTTCGAACGCCATGAATCTTTACTGCGGCGTCCTGTGCAGCCTCACCATTGGCCAGACGTTCAAGCCGAACTGGTTGCCCCGCGCCAAGACCCGAAGCGTTGCGGCGCTCATCCTCTTCACGCTCGCCGTCCTGATCGCGCTGTTCGCCCGCGACAATTTCATCCTCTTCTACACGAATTTCCTCTCCTTCCTGATGTACGTGCTGGTTCCCTGGACGGCCATCAACCTGGTGGACTACTACCTTCTCCGGCACGGCGACTACAGGGTGGAAGACTTCTTCAAGCGCGACGGCGGCGTGTACGGACGGTTCAACTGGGTCGCCATGGGCGCCTACGTGGCCGGCGCCCTGATCCAGGTTCCCTTCTCCGCAACAGCGATCTACACAGGCCCGCTGGCCGCCGCGATGGGCGGCGTGGACATCTCCTGGATCGTCGGACTGGTGGTAGTTGCCCCGCTCTACTACTTCGCGGCCCGCGTGTTCCGGAAGAAGTCGGATGCCGACCCCGTTCAGACCCCCGCATTCGCAACTGAACTGATTTGACGCACCGCGGGCTAACGGCCCGCACCCAACCACGGGCCAACCGCCCGCACCACACACACTCCCGACGCCGCGACCGGCGCAGAAAGCAAAGGCCAAACACCATGACACTCACTCACACCGAGCCGTTCACTGTCCGACGCTCCCCCCTAGATCACGGCCCTGTGGATCACAGCCCTGCAGGGGTGCTGCCGCTCCCTCTGCCTCCCGGCGGGCACTTCATTGGAGGATCGTTTGTTCCGGGGTCCTCCACCGAACTCATCGACGTCGTAGACCCCACCACTGAGCGGGTCATCGCGTCCGTGCAGGCCGGCACAGCTGCCGATGTTGATGTTGCTGTCGAAGCTGCCGTGGTGGCCCAGAAGTCCTGGGGTGCCACCACCCCGAAAGAACGCTCCGAGGTGCTGAACCTGATCGCCAACATCATCGAAGCCAACCGGGAAGCCTTCGAACTCATCGAGTCAGCCAACACCGGTAAACCGCGAACCGTCGCGGAGGACGACGTCTCAAGCACCATCGATACGTTCCGTTTCATGGCTGGAGCTTCCCGCACGCTGACGTCCATGGCCGGCGGTGACTACGCAACCGGGCACACTTCGGTCATCCTCAGGGAACCCGTGGGCGTCGTCGGCGTCATCACCCCGTGGAACTACCCGCTGCTGATGGCCGCTTGGAAGATCGCGCCCATCCTGGCTGCAGGAAACAGCATCGTCCTGAAGCCTTCCGAGCAGACGCCCCTGTCCACACTGAAGCTCGCAGAACTCCTGGCCGGACGCATTCCCGATGGAATTCTCAACGTCGTGACGGGACAAGGCCGAACCGTCGGACAGCGGCTCGCGGAACATCCTGATGTTGCCCTCGTTGCCTTGACAGGGAGTGTCGTCAGCGGACAGGCCGTTGCGGAGACCGCGGCCAGGTCCGTCAAACGAGTTCATTTGGAACTCGGCGGCAAGGCTCCGGTTGTTGTCTTTCCCGACGCCGACCTCCGCGCGGCCGCCGCCGGGGTGCGCAATGCCGGCTTCTGGAATGCCGGTCAGGACTGTGGCGCTGCCTGCCGCGTGCTCGTGCACGAGTCGGTGGCCGAGGAGTTCACTGAGCACCTGGTACGCGAAGTCAGCACTCTGGTCGTAGGAGCGCCAGAGGCGGGCGACGACGTGGAAATCGGTCCCATGATTTCGCGCCCCCATTTCGAACGCGTGCAGGAATCGCTGGCCGAGGCCAAGGCTGCTGGCCTGAATGTAGCCATCGGCGGCTCTGCCCTGGAAGGTCCCGGTTACTTCATCGAACCCACGGTAATCAGCCAAGTTCCCGTCGGAGCACATATAGCCACACACGAAATATTTGGTCCCGTAGTCACGGTCGAGACCTTCAGCTCCACCGAAGAGGCCATCACACGGGCAAACGAGAGCCCCTACGGCCTGTCCGCCTCGGTATGGACCCGGGACTCAAGCCTCTCGCTCAGAGTTCCAAAGCAGCTCGATTTCGGCACCGTCTGGGTCAACTCACACCTGGTACTGGCCTGCGAGGTACCGTGGGGCGGATTCAAGGGATCCGGCTACGGTCGCGACCTCTCGCTCTACGCGTTGGACGATTATTCCCGCACCAAGCACGTCATGATCAACCACGGCGCATAAGCGTTCAGACCAGCATCGGAGCTGAGCAATGACCACGACGAACCTTCCCAACAACGCGACGACCCGCGCCGCGACTCCGTCCGCTCCCTTCGGGACGGACGTAACGTGGACCAACTGGGGCGGAAACCAGAGTGCCACGCCAGCATTCACCGTGCGACCGCGGACTGAACAGGAAGCGCTCGACGCCGTTCGCTTCGCCATCCGCGAAGGCCTCCCTGTGCGGGCGGTCGGCTCAGGACATTCGTCCTCTCCGCTGGTTCAGACCGGCGGCGTCCTGATGGACATGTCGGCACTCTCGGCGATCACGGGAACCGACCCTGCGCGGCGTCGCGCAAGAGCCCTGGCCGGCACCACCATCAGCGCCTTCGGCGATCCTCTGTGGGAGCAGGGGCTGGCGCTGGGAAACCAGGGCGACATCGACAAACAGCAGATCGCCGGGGCACTCTCAACCAGCACACACGGCTCGGGCAAGGATCTGGGCAGCTTTTCGTCAAGCCTTCGCTGGGTCAAGCTGATCAACGGCCTCGGTGAAATCGTCGAAATCGGTGAGGGGCAGCTCCGAGAACTCCGGGCGGCGCAGGTCGCGCTGGGTACGCTCGGAGTTTTCCTGGAGGTCGAGCTGGCGGTCGAGGACCGCTATTACCTGCAGGAGGAGATTACTTATCCCACATGGTCAGAGACGGCTGCAACCTGGCAGACCGACATCGATGCAAACAGGCATTACTCGTTCTTATGGTGCCCTGAAGACAGTTCATGCGAACTCCTGGACCTTCCCGGTGCGCCCGGCGAAAGCATGGCGAACCGCAGTTACACCAAGCGGTACAACACCGCCCAGATCCAGGACGAACGTGAGATTTCAAGCAAGGAGGGCGCACGGCTGGACCGGTCGTACCGCATCTACCCCGGCGGATTCACCACACCCTTCCATGAACTCGAGTACTTCGTTTCCAGCGAGCACGGCCTGGCGGCCGTTGAGGCTGTCCAAGAGTTGATCCGCACCAAGCATTCTGCTCAGAAGTACCCTGTTGAGGTCCGGTGGGTGAAAGCCGACGAAGGCTACTTGTCCCAGTTTCAGGGTCGGGACACAACCGTCATCACCCTGACCACCGAACCGGGAACTGACTATTGGCCCTTCTTCCGGGACGCCGATGCTCTGCTGCAGGAATTCGAGCCACGTGCGCACTGGGGCAAGATCCACTTCATGACCAGGAACCGACTGGAACGTCTCTACCCGGAACTTGACACTTTCATCCAAATACGCCGGGAGTTCGACCCCCGCGGAATGTTCCTTAACGACCACACCCGCGCCCTCGTAGGCTAACGCCCACAGGCCCACAGGCCCACAGGCAACGACTGGACGCAGGCAGCCGCGGACCAGCTGACGGGATGGCTGGAGCGGCACCATATCCCGGCAGCTGCTGAATGGCGGACGCAGGGAACGGTTTCCTTTGATTCCCCCTCGTATGTGGGCCCCATTGGCTACGGCCGCCCCCGCCCTACGTACGACCTGCTGGAGGAAACCGACCTGCTGGTGTTTGTGGGGACGGTGCCGGATGGCTTCGAAATCGAACTCGTGGCCACGGTACAGGCCGGGGATTAGTACGAGAACGAATATGCACCGTTACCAGTATGTATATCCGAAGAAGTAGCCCTCTATTGACTCGATTTGTAGGGCTCTTCCGCGGACCCTTGCGCGCGGCGGTAGACCATCAGCTACCGTCAGTCCATGTAACGGATCCGCTGGAACGAAGGGCTGTGGGCGCTGATTGTCCTGCTCGCTGCCGCCTTGATGGCCTGCGGACTGGCCGACACGTTCACTTTCAACGTCGAGCCGCCCACCTATCCGGTGGGGCACCGGCTGGTGCTGCTCGGAGCCCTCGGGTTTGCGGCCTCAGCCATGTGGGCATGGCTGAGGCCAGCTCCCCAATGGGTAACGGTCCTCACGGCCCTGCCCGCGGTGGTGATCGGCGGGCTCGCCCTGCAGTTTGAGGATGGCAGCTGGGGCGTCCTGGCCGGGCTGGTCCTCATCCCGGCCGCACTCATAGGGATGCTGGTGGAGCTGCTCTACCCGTCCGATGTCGTGCGGCCAGCCAAGTAGGCGAACGCGCCCAGCGGGTCCGCGAATACGCTGTCGGAGAACCGGCCCATTTTCTCCACCGCGGCCCGGATGAATCCCAGCCTCCGGACGTAAACTGACCTTCGCACCACCTCCAGCTCGAACACCAGCGGGACAGAACCTTTGGAGCCACATTGCTCTGGAAACTGCTTGTTGAATACCTGCGGCCGCACCGGCAGCTGCTGGTCGCCGTCGTGGTTTTCCAGCTGGCGCAGTCCATCGCGTCGCTGTACCTGCCCACGCTGAACGCGGACATCATCGATGAGGGAGTGGCCAAGGGCGACACTGGCGTCATCCTCAGCCTGGGCGGCCTGATGCTGGCGATCACGCTGCTGCAGATCATCTGCTCGGTGATTGCCGTGTACTTCGGGGCGAAGGCGGCCATGGGCGCGGGCCGGGACCTGCGCGGGGCCATCTTCACGCGCGTGGGGGAGTTCTCCGAGCAGGAAGTCACGAAGTTCGGCGCGCCCAGCCTGATCACCCGGTCCACCAACGACGTCCAGCAGGTCCAGCAGCTGGTGCTGATGGCCGCCACCATGATGGTGGCCGCGCCCATGCTCGCCATCGGCGGCGTGATCATGGCCGTCCGGCAGGACGTGCAGCTGTCCTGGCTGATCGCCGTCGCCGTGCCCGTGCTCATGATCGGCGTAGGGCTGATCATCACCCGGATGGTGCCGCTGTTCCGGAAGATGCAGAAGCGGATCGACACGGTGAACCGGGTGCTCCGCGAGCAGCTGACCGGCATCCGCGTGGTGCGCGCGTTCGTCCGCGAGGACATCGAGAGCGCCCGCTTTGCCCAGGCCAACGAGGATGTCACAGACACCGCGCTGCGTGCCGGCCGGCTGATGGCGCTCGCGTTCCCCGTGGTGATGCTGGTGCTGAACGTGTCCAGTGTGGCGGTGATCTGGTTCGGCTCGTTCCGGATCGAGGACGGCTCCATGCAGGTGGGCACCCTCATCGCGTTCCTGAGCTACCTGATGCAGATCCTGATGTCCGTCATGATGGCCACCTTCATGGCGGTGATGATCCCGCGCGCCGCGGTCTCGGCGGACCGGATCGGCGAGGTGCTGGGCGCCGAGTCGAGCGTCCGGCCGCCGCTGCATCCCGTGAGCAGCGCGGTTCCGTCCGACGGGCACCGCCGCGGGCAGCTGGAAATGCGCGACGTCGGATTCGCCTACCCGGGTGCCGACCAGCCCGTCCTCTCCGGGCTCAGCTTCACCGCCAGGGCAGGGCAGACGACCGCGATCATCGGCAGCACCGGCGCCGGCAAAACCACCCTGGTGAACCTCATGCCGAGGCTGTTCGACGCCACCACCGGCTCGGTCCGGATGGACGGCGTGGACGTCCGGGAGCTGCACCCGGACCTGCTCTGGGGGCACATCGGCCTGGTGCCGCAGCGGCCCTACCTGTTCACCGGCACCGTCCGCAGCAACCTGCAGTACGGCAAGCCGGACGCCACCGAGGACGAGCTCTGGACCGCGCTGGAGATTGCCCAGGCGCGGGACTTCGTGGAGGAGATGGAGGGCGGGCTGGACGCACCCATCTCCCAGGGCGGCACCAATGTCTCGGGCGGGCAGCGGCAGCGGCTGGCCATCGCCCGGGCCCTGGTGAAACGGCCCGAGCTGTACATCTTCGACGATTCGTTCTCCTCGCTGGACACCGGCACCGACGCCCGGCTCCGCCAGGCCCTCAAGCGCAACACCGCCGGCGCCACGCTGGTGATCATCGCCCAGCGCGTGTCCAGCATCGTGGATGCGGACCAGATCTTAGTGCTCGACGACGGCAGGATCGTGGGGCGCGGAACGCACCGCGGGCTGCTGGAGACATCCGAGACGTACCGGGAGATCGTCTCCTCCCAGCTGGCAGCGGAGGAGACGGTATGAGCACGCAGAACCGGCCGACGTCGGGCGCCCCCCACACAGCCGCCCCCGGCGGAACCGCAGCGGCCTCCAAAACCGGGACTGCCGACGTCGTACGCATCCCCCGTCCGGCGGGCGGACCGGGACGCGGCGGACCGTTCGCGGGGATGAACGTCCCGGCGGAGAAGGCGATGAACTTCGGGCCGTCGGCCAAGCGGCTGGTGGGCACGCTGCGGCCGGAGCGGGCCTGGCTGCTGCTGGTGCTGGTCATGGGCGTGGCCAGCGTGACGCTGTCGGTGATCGGGCCGCGGCTGCTGGGGGAGGGCACCAACCTGATTTTCGCCGGCGTGGTGTCGCGGGAGCTGCCCGCCGGGGTGAGCAAGGCGGAGCTGATCGCGCAGCTGCGGGCCGCCGGGGAGAACCAGCGGGCGGACATGCTGACGCCGATGGCGCTGACGCCGGGGCAGGGGATCGACTTCGCGGCGCTGTCCGGCGTGCTGGCGTGGGCGCTGGTGCTGTACGTGCTGGCGTCGGCGTTTATGTGGGTGCAGGCGTATGTGCTGAACGGGGTGGTGCAGCGGACGGTGTTCGGGCTGCGCGAGGAGATCGAGGCGAAGATCCACCGGCTGCCGCTGCGGTATTTCGATTCCATCCAGCGCGGCGAGCTGCTGAGCCGGGTGACCAACGACGTGGACAACATCTCCCAGAGCCTGCAGCAGTCCATCAGCCAGGCGGTCACGTCCGTCCTGACAGTGGTGGGCGTGCTGGTGATGATGTTCATCCTCTCGCCCACGCTGGCGCTGATCGCGCTGGTGACCGTGCCGCTGACGCTGGGGATCACGGCGCTGATCGCCAAGCGCTCGCAGAAGCTGTTTGTGGCGCAGTGGAAGCACACGGGGGAGCTGAACGGGCAGATCGAGGAAACGTACACCGGGCATGCGCTGGTGAAGGTGTTCGGCCGGCAGCGGGAGGTGGAGGAGCGGTTCCGGCAGAAGAACGTGGAGCTGTACGACGCGAGCTTCGGCGCGCAGTTCATCTCCGGGCTGATCATGCCGGCCATGACGTTCATCGGGAACCTGGTGTACGTGGGGATCGCGGTGGTGGGCGGCCTGCAGGTGGCGTCCGGGGCCATGCAGCTGGGCGACGTGCAGGCGTTCATCCAGTACTCGCGGCAGTTCACCATGCCGCTGGCGCAGCTGGGGTCCATGGCCAACCTGCTGCAGTCCGGAGTGGCGTCCGCCGAGCGGGTTTTCTCGTTGTTGGATGAGGACGAGGAGTCTGCGGAGCCTCCTACCTCGTCTGGTCCGGTTTTTGGGCGGGGGCGGCTGGTGTTTGAGGACGTTTCGTTCTCATACTCGCCGGATAAGCCGCTGATTTCTTCTTTGTCTCTGGTGGCGGAGCCGGGGCAGACGGTGGCGATTGTCGGGCCGACCGGGGCGGGGAAGACCACCCTGGTGAACCTGATGATGCGGTTCTACGAGCTGGATGCGGGGCGGATAACGCTCGACGGCGTGGACGTCACCTCAGTCCCCCGGCGCGAGCTGCACTCGCGGCTGGGCATGGTGCTGCAGGATACGTGGCTGTTCGGCGGGACCATCCGCGACAACATTGCGTACGGTCGGCCGACGGCTACCGAGGAGGAGATCCTGGAGGCAGCGCGGGCGACGTATGTGGACCGGTTCGTGCACTCGCTGCCGGAGGGGTATGACACGGTTTTGGAGGACGAGGGTTCCAACGTGTCCGCCGGGGAGAAGCAGTTGCTGACGATCGCCCGGGCGTTCCTGGCCCGGCCGTCTGTTTTGATTCTGGACGAGGCGACTTCTTCAGTGGACACCCGCACCGAGGTGCTGGTGCAGAAGGCGATGCGGGCCCTGCGGTCAGACCGGACGAGCTTTGTGATCGCGCACCGCCTGTCCACGATCCGCGACGCCGACCTCATCCTGGTGATGGAGGCCGGGCAGATCGTGGAGCAGGGGACGCACGCTTCGCTTTTGGCTGCCGGCGGGGCATACGCGCGGCTGTATGAGGCGCAGTTCGCGGCTCCGGTGGCGGAGGTTTAGGTCCTGCTCAGCGCCCAGAACCGTTCTCATCATCCTTTTTCAGCCCGGCCATGTCTGTCCGGATTGGAACGCTGCCTACCAGCGCATACCTCGGGACCGCGGCACGTCGGTCCCGCCAAGTTCCAGTTCGAAATCAACGTCGACAACTTGCATCGACCTGCACTTCTTCCCCAGGCCGTGGAGCGTCCAGTTCGAACCAAGAGCAGTCTGCGCCCGCCGAAACATTGCGCGGGCACCGTCGTAGCTCAGCGGATGTTTCGTCTTCCCTTGGAGGTTCCACCAGATGGCGTCACAACGCCGGGCGGGTTGCCCCTCAGCCATATAGCAGGCGAGCCATACGAACGCATCCACGCTCGCCGGGATCCCCGCGAGCGCCCTACTGCCTTGCTTACGACAGTGATCGTGTTCACCGAAGTCATAGTCGCCGTGCCTCATCGTAAGAAGCTCGCTAGCCCGAGCGCCGCTCGTCAACCAAAATGAAAATAGCGCTCGGTCCCGGTCGGAGCGAAGTGCGTCAAAGATGGCCTCGATCTTTTCATCGGGGATTCCCCTGTAAAAGGCTTCGGGGTCCGTTGTCGGTAGGTGCCGCGACGGGATGGCTGGAAGGGGTGCTGGGATTTCTGGTGTGCATGTGCTCGGCCATGTGTGCCTCGTGTGCCGGGACCGGATTCATGATGGGACCGAGATCGGTTTCGTAAGCGAAATCGTAGAGACTCCAGAGCACCGAGAGCGTCGGTGGTTGATCGTTCGAGGCGCGAAAGCGACGCTTGGGGCGGCTTTCGGGTTACGTCATTAGGAAGGCATGCCTCGTTGAGACCACGCCTGAATGACGTCGCAGTCGCAGTCGGAGCCGTGCGCATGCAGCTCCGAAGTGTCGTAACACTGCAATCCGAAGCTGCGCGGTGGCGCAAGAACAGCGAGGCGGCCTCAAACTCGACGTCTCGAAAACTCGATGCGATAAGGCAGCCCCGTATCGTGCTTCGTTACACGACCGGGCCGGCCCGTCATGACGGTCATCTTTCCACATACCGAAGAAAACGTCGCTCATTGACACGGGATTCACGCGCGCCCGATCAACCTCGCTAGAACGGGGGTACTGTCATCGTGCAATTACAAACGGGACGTGGGTGAGCTACTAGCAGTGCGGGTCGCGGGTGGCTCGGTTAGCCACGTAGCTGTTTCAATTATTCTCTTTCTTACGACGCTCCAGCGTTGCTTATCTGGGGGTGGCGCCTCCGTGCCAGCCAGAGCGTGGGCATATCCGTGGGGTTCGTCCGTTTGTGGATCTCGCTTCACGCGGCCGTCAGCAGAACGAACAACCTGGGCGGTGAAACCGAATGCCGTCCGTTCGCTGTCACAAATTTGCTGCGGAGGGATGCGTAACTCCAGTTCGGTGTGGAGCAGAACGGAAAGCCCATCCTTCTCATAACGAAGCGAGGCAATATGCGGAAGTACTCGACCTGTCACTGGGTCTTTGGTGATGAACGCCGGCCGCACCAGAACCTTCCGATACAAGGTTTCCTCATCCTGAACGGAAGGATCGTCCTCGACGCCCGACGCGTATTCTGTCAAGCGAAGTGCTCTCTCCAACTGGGGTTACGGACCTCCACGTACCGTGTGAGACGCGTCAGGTGGTCCCTGATCTGCTCCGTTGGTGGCAGGCCCTTGCCCTCGCCTGAGGCGACAATTTCATCGTGGTTATAAGCGACGAACGAATAGCACTTATCTGAATCAACTTCTATTTCCAAGGAAAGATGATTTGCCACCCAATGCAAGGCAAGACCTCCCGCAAAATCGGGAGCGATTGACGGATAGACGGTGGAGTTCGAGGCAATTCTTCGAAGCAAGTCAACTGTCCAATGTGCTAGCTCTTCGTGCATCTCTCCCAGCGCGTCCGTTTCGCGAATTTTTTCGAGTTGAAGTCGCGCGTCGCGCAGTAGCAGGCTGGATTCACTCAAGGACACAGAGTTGCGAGCGAAATCGTCTAGGACCTCAGGGCGAGTCTTAAACGCCAAGAGTCGTTTTGGATGAGGCTTTGCATCTGCCCAACGAGAGTCAAACATCGTCATTTGAATTCGCCCCAGCCTTTTCGTAGTTGTTCATTAGTGTATTGTTTGAACGCTCGGATCAGCTCTTCGTGAGCCGTGTCCATCCCATCTATGGAGTTGGATTCCGTTTCTAAACGATCCCGCGTTACCTTGATCCACAGTTCGGTGGAGTCTTCATCCTCCGATGAATCCACGCCGGCAAGCGTCGATAGGTTATCTTCGCGCTCCTTGTGACGGTACTCGAACCGAGCCCCCAAGTATGACGATTCACCCAAGGTTGTTGGTGCCGCAGTCCAGTTGCTTAGTATTCCGGCCGCCAAATCGGGACCGGACACCTCTGTGATGGCGTTCTCGTAGAAGCACTCGAAACGCCGTATGGAGATGTCCTCATTGACAGCGTTCTTTATGGCGTGACGATACTCCTCGAGGAGTTGGTGCAGGTTCTTCTTGAGTTCCTCATAGCCCGGATAAGGTGACTTAGAAGACTCAAAACTCCATGTCACGACCATGCGATCGGTCTGAAGTGCGATAGAGGAACCCTTGTCATCGCTTAGTACTAAAAGGGGAAATGGCCACGAAGAACCGGGAGTGACGAAGTTAACCTGGTCAACCGATAGTCCGCGCCACGGTTCTAGAGGTGCACGTTCCGCAACATCCGAGTAGGTTGACTTCAGATTCTGTATGTACCCAGCAAGGTGGCTTACTTGAACTTCGGCCTCTAGATCAAAGTAGACGGCCAGCCGAGCTTTACGCACTGGCGGCCGCTCAAATTGGAGGAGCTCCATACTTACAGTCCTTCACCGGTAGGGATGCGGCTAGCGTATCTCAGAGCACCAAATCGGGTGACAAATATGGCGTTGAACCTACCGCACGAGTGGGGCTTTGGGCCGTCTTTGGCGGCCGATCTTGTATCCGGAGCGGACGCTGTCCTCGATGCCGGCGGCTTCGACCGCTTCCTCGCATCCGCAGACGCCGTGGTGGTCGGGGAAGGGCGCCGGGATTCCCAAACCGGCGAAGGAAAAATCATCTCCGCAACCCTTAATCGGTTCAGCGTTCAGGCCGGAAGATATCGGTCATCGCCGTTGTTGGTTCGGTAACTGAAGACTTGGGGAGTTACGCAGAAAACTTCGCCGGCATCCGCATGGCCACGGATGCCGCGGCCATGCGGACAGCCGGAAAGACCATCGCCGAGGGCCAGGACGGTCGCGTTTCCGGGCGGGGCTTACGATTTGCCAGGAAATCGGCCGCCAATCAGCCTGATCATGTGTTCCGCCGTTTTGAGCATGGCTCCACCCAGGCCGCGGTTCCGCCGCCGGCGCCGCCTACACCGCGTCCAAGCACGCCGTCGTCGGCTTGACCACGAACTCGGCTGTGATGTACGGGCCCAAGGGCCTGCGCTTCAACGCCGTGGCCGCGGCCCCACCATCACCAACATCGTGGCGAACTGGGGTTCCCAGCTGACGGCCGAACGCCTCGGTCCGCTGATGCAGGCCACCGTCCCCACACCCGCCACGGCGGCGCAGCTCGCAGCGTCCATCACGTTCCTGCTCAGCGACGACGGCACCAACGTCAATCCCGCCATCCTCGCGTTCGGCGGCGGCTGGTCGGCACTGTAGGGGGCGGCACCAAAGGCAAGCGGACGACGGCGAGATGCGGCCCCGTCGTCCACCCGCGCGGACACCGGCTCCAAATGTTCCTGAACGCTGGGGGTGTCTGATGGACACTGCCACCGCGTCCTCGTGCTGCCTACCGTGGAACTTGTGGACAGAAATGAAGAGATCCGTGAGTTCCTGATCTCGCGTCGTGCGAAGGTCAGCCCGGAGCAGGCGGGGATCCCCAGCTATGGGGAACTGCGGCGTGTGCCGGGCTTGCGCCGTGAGGAAGTGGCGCAGCTCGCCGGTGTGAGCACGGACTACTACACGCGGCTGGAACGCGGTAGCCTCCGCGGCGTCTCCGACTCGGTGCTCGAGGCTGTGGCCTCCGCCCTTCAGCTGGACGAGGCCGAGCGGGCACACCTGATGGACCTGGCGCGGACGGCCAACGCGCCGTCGGGCCGGACGCCCCGCCGTCCGGCGCAGCAGCGGGTCCGTCCCGGAGTGCTTCGTCTGCTGGACGGGATGACCGGAGTGGCCGGCATGGTGCAGAACGGCCGCGGCGACGTGCTCGCGGCCAACATGCTGGGACGGGCCCTGTACTCCGAGGTATTTAACTCACCTGTGTCGTTTGGTCGGGACACTCCGGGCCGGCTGCCGAACCAGGCCCGCTACATCTTCCTCGATCCGCGCGCCGCCGATTTTTACCCCGACTGGAACGCGATCGCGGCCATCATGGTCGCGATGCTGCGCCTGGAATCTGGCCGGAATCCCCACGACCGCGCCCTGAACGAGCTGGTCGGCGAGCTCACCACAGGCAGCGGCCTGTTCGCCGCGCTGTGGGCCGGGCACGATGTTCGGATCCACACCACGGGAACCAAGCGCTTCCACCACCCGGTGGCCGGCGACCTGTCCCTGCAATACGAGACGCTGGCCCTCCCCGGCGACGAAGGACAGGTCGTGTTCACCTTCACGGCCGAGCCCGGCTCCGCGTCCGCAAACGCGCTGGCATTCCTCGCTAGCTGGGCGGCATCGCCACCCGAAGAAACCACCCAAACAGCCACCGCCGGTGATCCTGCCGACGGATCCACCGCCCCCGCGCGCTCCCACGCGCAGCCGGGGCGCACCACAGGAAAGACAGAACCCTCCCATGACTGAACAAAACACCACCATTCAGCAGGCCAACACCACCGGCAAAAAGGTCTGGTTCATCACCGGCGCCGGCCGCGGCATGGGCACCGACATCGCGAAGGCAGCCCTCGCCGCCGGCCACGCCGTGGTCGCCACCGGCCGCAAACCCGAAAAGGTCACACAGGCCGTCGGCGACAACGAGGACCTCCTCGCGGTCAAGCTCGACGTCACCGATCCCGCCGACGCGGCCGCCGCCATCCAGGCCGCCGTGGACCGGTTCGGCCGGATTGACGTCCTGGTGAACAACGCCGGCAACTTCTACGCCGGGTTCTTCGAGGAAATCACCCCGGCGGACTTCCGGGCACAGATCGAAACCACCATGTTCGGTCCAATGAACGTCACCCGCGCGGCCCTGCCGGTCCTGCGGGCCCAGCGCTCCGGCCTGGTGGTCACCATCTCCTCCACCGCCGGCCTGGCAGGCGGGGAGTTCCTGTCCGCCTACGCTGCGTCGAAATTCGGCGTGGAAGGATGGGCGGAATCCCTGGCCCCCGAGGTCGCACCGTTCGGCATCCGCTCCATGATCGTGGAGCCGGGGTTCTTCCGCACCGAACTGCTCACCCCGGAATCCACCAGCTACGCCGAATCCACCATCGGGGACTACGCCGAACGCACCGCGCAGACGGTCACCGCGTGGAAGGGCATGAACGGACTGCAGGGCGGGGACCCGGCCAAACTCGCCGACGCGCTGATCCAGCTGGCCGAGCTGGACGAGCCGCCGCTGCGGTTCGCCGCCGGCGCCGATGCCGTTGGCACCTTCGAGACCCGGGCCAAGGCTCTCCAAGAGCAGGCCGACGCGCACCGCGAACTCTCCAGCAACCTCGCCCTAAGCGACGCCTGACAAAACGGAAACGGACGACGGCGGGAGGTCCCGCCGTCGTCCACTCACCACCGCAAGGCCCCACCACAGTTCAGCCGGCCGCCGGCGGCTCCAACCCGTCCTGTGCTGCATGGTGGCGGAGATGCGTGCTGAAGGTTAGCTATTGACTGAAAATTCAGTCAGGCCTTATGGTTGATGCAATACATCAACGTGATGTAGCTCACGAAAGGCTTGCCATGATCAGCACGCGCTTCCGCAAAGACGCGGATTCCGTCGGTGCCGCATCCGCGCACAAGGACCGCTTCGGCCGCATTGAATCGGCCGGCATTGAGTTCATTCCCGACGAACAACGCACCTCCCGCCCCCGGAACCTGTTCACCGTGTTCTTCGGCGGCAACTTCGCCTTCTCGGTCATCGTTTTCGGCTGGCTTCCCATCACCTTCGGCCTGGACTTCGTCGGCGCCGCCACGGCCAGCCTCACCGGTCTCCTCGTTGGTACAGCCCTGATCGCCCCGATGGCCCTCCTGGGGCCACGGACCGGCACCAACAACACCGTTTCCAGCGCCGCACACTTCGGCACCCGCGGGCGCTTGATAGGTTCCGCCCTGACCCTGGTGTTCGCTCTTGCCTACGCCGCCATCGCGGTCTGGACTTCGGGCGACGCGCTGGTTGCCGCCGCCGAACGGCTGCTCGGGATACCCGTCGACGGCGTCACGCTCGCCATCGGCTACGCCGTGATCTCCGTGGAAATTGTTCTCGTGGCGCTCTTCGGCCACGGCACCGTGGTGGCGATGCAGAAGTTCGTCGCACCCGTCGTCGGCGTTCTGCTCCTCATCGGCGTCGTCGCCTTCGCACCGACGTTCAGCCCCACAACAGTCCATGCCGACTACCTCCTGGGCGACTTCTGGCCCACGTGGATCCTCTCGGCCGTCATTTCCGTCGGCGGCCCCCTCTCCTATGCACCCACACTGGGCGACTACAGCCGGCGCATCTCGCGGACCAGGCACTCGGACCGTTCGGTGGTGACCTCGGCATGCCTCGGCGTCTTCCTCGGGCTCTTCGTCACTGCCCTTTTCGGTGCCTTCACGGCCTCGGCGTTGCCGGAGCTTGGCGGCTCGTACGTCGCCGATCTCGTGAAATCATCCCCGGCCTGGTACCTGCTCCCAATCCTCATCATCGCGTTGGCCGGCGGGCTAGGCCAGGGCGTGCTCAACCTCTACGCCAGCGGCCTGGACCTCGAAGCACTCTTCCCCCGCCTGCGCCGCATCCACACCACGCTCATCACGTCGGTGATCGCCGTCGGACTCCTCTACCTTGGTGTCTTCGTGTTCAACGCGGTGGACTCCATCACCGCCATGACCCTGGTGCTCAACGGATTCGCCGGCCCCTGGGTGGCCATCAACGTCCTTGGCTTCCTGGTCGCCCGCCGCGGCACATACCACGCCGCAGACCTCCAGCTCTTTCGCGCCAGCGGACCGCGCGGACGCTACTGGTTCAGCAACGGCTGGAACCTGCGCGCGGTAATTCCCTGGGCCATCGGTTCAGTCTTCGGCCTGCTCGCGACGGACACGTCCCTGTACACCGGGCCGTTCTCGCAGCTCGCCGGGGGAATCGATCTCAGTTTCATCGGGTCCACGATCATCGGAGCGGCAGGCTATCTGCTGGCCTTGCGGTTCTGGCCCGAACCCGCCGCAACGAGGGAGTCCGCACGGGAGGAAGGTGAGCACGTATTACTGTCAAACCATGACTGACAAACTAGCCCAGATCCTCACCGCCGCCACCACCTGCATCGCCAGGAACGGCGTCCGGGGAATGCGGGTCAACGATGTGGCTGCAGAAGCCGGTGTTTCGCCGGGCCTCCTGTACTACCACTTCACCGACCGGGCCGGCCTGCTTGCCGCAACGCTTGAACACATCAACAAGCAGGTCAGCAAGGACGACGCCGCCCCCGCCTCCCCTGACGCGGAAGTCCGCGCCCGGCACTTCAGGCACCTGCTCCTTGACGAAATCAAGGACGACGCTGATGTCCGCCGGAATTCGGTGGCCTGGAACGAGCTGCGGGCGTGCTCCATCTTCGAACAGGAGCTGGCGGAACCGCTTTCCCGGACAACGGCGGAATGGAACCGCGAGATCGCCCAGGCCATCGTGGCCGCCAGCGAAGGCACCAGCGAGGACGAGGCCGCAGTCACTGCTGAGATCCTCACCAGTTTGGTGGAAGGAATCTCCGGCCGCTGGCTCAACGGTTTCATCACCACAGACCACGCGCGTTCCCTGTTGACGACGGCCATCGGCGCACTCACCACGGCACGCCCGTCCACCCTGCAGGAACCTTCCGGACAGGGTCTGGGCAAATGAACTACCGACCCAACTCTCAACCACTTATCAAACGACGCGATTCCAGCGGAATCCCGCGATTATGCAAGGACCCCTAGGGTCCCGTTAGGAAGCACCACCATGGACATCATCGCCAACACCGAAGCGCCCGCCTCCTTCGCCCGGAGCCAGGAAAGCACCCGCCGGCCGCTCCGAGTGGCCCTGGTCCAGCACCGCTGGCGCGAAAACGCCGCCGAGCTCAGGTCGGTGCTGAACGGGGCCATCGGCAAAGCCGCCGACGCCGGTGCCAGGGCCGTGTTCCTGCCGGAACTTACGCTCTCCAAATATCCTGCCAACGTCCGGGCCGGCAGTAACCCCGCCCGGAATGCCGAGGACTTGCTCAGCGGCCCCACCTTCGAGTTCGCCGCCAACGCGGCCCGGAAACACTGCGTCACCGTCCACGCCTCGCTCTACGAGCGCTCAGACGGAAACGACGGGCTGGGCTTCAACACCGCCATCCTCGTCTCGCCCCAGGGCGAGCTGCTGGCACGCACGCGCAAGACCCACATTCCCGTCAGCGCCGGCTACTACGAGGACACGTACTTCCGTGCCGGGCCGGCCGTCGACGCCTACCCCGTGCACCGCCCCGCGGAACTGGACGGGGCCGCTGTCGGACTCCCCACCTGCTGGGACGAATGGTTCCCGGAGGTCGCCCGGCTGTATTCGCTGGCCGGCGCGGAAATCCTGGTCTACCCCACGGCTATCGGCTCGGAGCCGACCTTCCCGGAGTTCGACCACCAGCCGCTGTGGCAGCACGTGATCACAGGCCACGGCATCACGAACGGCACGTTCATGGTGGTCCCCAACCGGACGGGCGACGAAGGCGACATCAACTTCTACGGTTCCTCGTTCATTTCCGATCCCTACGGCCGCGTCCTGGTCCAAGCGCCGCGGGACCGGGAAGCCGTCCTGGTGGCCGACCTTGACCTGGACCAGCGCAAGGACTGGCTGGACCTGTTCCCGTTCCTGACCACGCGCCGCCCCGACACCTATGCCGAGCTCACCCGGGACGTCGATTTCGACCGTCCGTACGGGGCGGTATCCGCACAGCAGACCGCGGCCCAGCCATGACCTGGATGATGCCGAGCGAAACGGCACCCCAGGAAAGGGTCTGGATGGCATTTCCGCCGGAGCGATCCTCGATAGGGCACACCGCGGAGGAAACCCATGAGGCCCGCACGGCGTGGGCAGCGGTGGCGCATGCTGTGGCGGATTTCGAGCCTGTCACCATGGTCGTGGACCCGCCGGACATGACTGCCGCGCGGACTTATCTTTCGGCTGGCATTGACCTGGTGGAAGCGCCCCTCGACGATGCCTGGATGCGGGACATCGGGCCCACATTCGTGACCGGCGACGACGGCCGGCTGGGCGGGGTGGACTGGGTCTTCAACGGCTGGGGGCAGCAGGAATGGGCCAGCTGGGGCAAGGATTCCGGGGTCGGCGCGGAAGTGGTGAGGGAGGCCGGTGCGGAGCTGCTGGACAGCCCGCTGGTCAATGAAGGCGGCGGGATCCAGGTGGACGGTCTGGGCACCGTGCTGGTCACCGAGACGGTGCAGCTGGATAAGTTCCGGAACCCGCACCTGACCAAGGCTGACGTCGAAGCCGAGCTGGCCCGCACCATCGGCGCCACGCATGTCATCTGGCTGCCACGTGGGCTGACCCGTGATTCGCAGGAACTCGGAACCCGCGGACACGTGGACATCGTGGCCGCTATCCCGTCGCCCGGTGTGCTGCTGGTCCACTCCCAGCGCAACCCATCACACCCGGACTTCCAGATCACCGCCGATATCATCGCGATGCTCGCCGGGACCCGGGACGCGCAGGGCCGTGTCTGGGACATCGTGGAGGTACCGGCCCCGGACACGCTGCGCGACGAGCTCGACTGGGTGGACTACAGCTACATCAACCATCTGGTGGTGAACGGAGGCGTCATCGCCTGCAGTTTCGACGACCCCGCGGACGCGGGAGCCCGCCGGATCCTGGAGCAGGCGTATCCGGGCCGCGAAGTGGTGATGGTCGATGCCCGCGCCATCTTCGCCCGGGGCGGCGGCATCCATTGCATCACCCAGCAGCAGCCGGCCGTCTGACCGCGGCAGCCATGAAGACCCCTGCTGTGGGCGACGTGCCCGCCGCCCACAGCAGGGGCTTTCCACGGCAATACCACCGGTAGTCTCGCCTGAGCCGTTGGACGCTCAGTTGCACTCGGCAACTGACTTATGTTTCCGACCGCCGTGTACGGGCCCAAGGGCCTGCACTTCAACGCCGTCGCCCCCGGCCCCACGATCACCAACATCGTGGCCAACTGGGGATCCCAGCTCGCGGCCGAACGCCTTGGCCCGCTGATGCAGGCCACCGTCCCGACGCCTGCCACCGCGGCCCAGCTCGCCACGTCCATCACGTTCCTGCTCAGCGACGGCGGCACCAACGTCAACGGCACCATCCTCGCCTCCGACGGCGGCTGGTCGGCGCTGTAGGGGAGCCGCACCCAACGCAAACGGACGACGGCGGGGTGTCCCGCCGTCGTCCGTTTGAGGACTGGTGGTGTGTGCGGGAGCGCCTAAGCCGTGGCAGCGACCTGCCAAGGGCAAACACAAGAAGCACATCAACCTGTCCTTCGACGAGTGGAACGTTTGGTACCAGCGCGGCCTGGACACCGAGGACCAGCCGCACAACGTCGCCAAGGCCGGCTGGCGCGAGCACCCCCGCGTCATCGAGGACAAGTACAACGTGACGGACGCCGTGGTGGTGGGGCCTTGAGGAAGCTGGCCGACGTCGAGGTCGCCCTGCGCGGGTTCGACGCCCGCCGGGTGGTCCGTGCCGAGGTCCTGGAAATTCCGGAGGGCGGGGACCGTTTCACGGCCAATACCCAGAGCCGTCAGGACCAGGTGGGGCTCAAGCCGCTGGAAGGCGCGAAGGCGAGCGGCTCCGAGCTCCGGCTCACGCTGCCGGCGCTGTCCTGGGCCGTGATCGAGCTGGACGTCGTCAAGAACTGACTCTTGCCGCACCAGCTCTGAGCGGACGACGGCGGGACCTCCCGCCGTCGTCCGCTCTGCAGTTTCTGGGACTGGGGACGCCGCCGGCGCTCAGGGGAGCGCGTACACGCGGCGGGCGTTGTTGTGTGCGACGAGTTGCACGATCTTGCGGGCGTCCGCCTCGGAACAGTCGTCGTCGTCGATCCATCCGCCGACTACCTTGGTGATTGCGTTGCGCCACAGTCTCGCGCCGAGGTAGTGGAGTTCGGCCGGGCCCAACGCGTCGGAGGAGTAAAGGATTTTCGTGAAGGGAGCCAGTTCGAATGAGCGGGCCACCAGATCCCGGCTCCGTGACCCGGTGAAGTTCACGGCAAGGCCCACATCGATGTAGACGTTTTCAAAGGCGTGGGCTAAATAGCCGGCTTCGCGCTCGAATGGATAGCAGTGGAGCAGCATGATTGGTGTGTCCCGGACTTCGGGGGACCGCAGAAAATCCAGGAGGTACAGGGGATTGGTTTTGTGGAGGTCCAGGTCGCGGTCACCGAATCCAACATGGAATTGCAGCGGAAGCTTCATCGACACAGCCGTGTAGATCCCGTGGGCAATGAGCGTCACATCGGTGAGCTTCGGGTTGGTGCCGGCGCGCGGGTTCTCCTGCCAGCGGCGGGCTGCTTCAACAACCGCAGCCGGTGCCGGTCGGCTGAGATTCTGGTCGAAGCCTCCGCGGTAGGCGAGAACTGTTTTGAATCCCACGGCGCTGCGGGTGAGCTCTTGAAGCCGCTGACCGAACTCTTCGACGTAATCTGCAGGATTGGCAATCTCCTGGATCAGCGACTCGGCGACAAGTTCCAGCCGAACGATCTCGTGGGTCCGCCCACCGGAGACGCCGGCCATGCCCGCCTTGCCGAGGTAGTCAGCGGCATCCAAGCCTGTATCGATCAGCCAGTCGCTCACGCCAGCAGCGCGGGTCATGCGGCGGCACACCTCGAGTTCTGAAAGTTCGGAGCGCCGGCTCCAGTAGGCCGCCGGTGAGGCGTGCCGTGGCAGATCAAGAATGCCGCTGCACCAGCGCCGGATGGCGAGCCCGATTTGGGTGTTGTAGGTGTCCTCGGGCTTGGCCAGTGGTTCGGTGTTTCCCTCGTTGAGCGAGTTCTGAAAGCGTGTCTCATCACCGTCAGCGTGAAACGCGCCATGCACGTGGTGATCAATAAGCCTGACTTGTTCGACGAAGTCCGGGAAAGAACCGCCCGCCATTAGATCGACCAGGAGAGTCGAAAGCGTTCAGCAAGCTCGTCCGGCGAGAGGTCCGCCGAGATTCGCTGTTCGTAGCGCCGGACGGCCACCGTGGCATCCACGATGGCGTCTCCGAGAAGCCCGCGTGCCAGGCGTGACTTGTCCAGCGTGTCGATGATGGCGGTGGGGGAGCCTGAGAGCAGCCGGACGTTGGCCCGGTCCCGCTCGCTTCCCGAAAGCCGTCCGGGGTCACCCGGGATCTCTGCCGGAAGCCTGCGCCCGCCGCGGATGCCGTCAAGGGCGAGCGCAAGGATGGATGCGGACGCCAGATACACGTTTGCCGACGGGTCGACGATTTTCACCTCGACGTTGGCTCCATGCGGATTGCTGTTGCCCTCGTTCAGAAAACGCACTGAGGCCTCCCGGTTTTCCAGGCCCCAGCATAAGTAGGCACCCGACCACGTGCCGGGTGTCAACCGGCTTCCGGACAAAATTGATCCCGTGAGGAAGCCCTGGATATCGGGGAGTCCTGCGATGATTCCGCCAATGGCCGCGCCTCCCTCGGGGCAGATGCCGTGCGGTCCGCTGCCGCCGGAGAACAGCGGCAGGCCGTTCTTGTGGAGCGAAAAGTGCTGGTGGGCGCCGTTTCCGACGGTGCCGGGAAAGGGCAACGGGGAGAACGAGGCCTGCATGCTGTGGGCCCGGGCGACGATGCCAACAATGATCTTGGCAACGACCACGGTGTCCGCTGCCTGAACCGGCGAAGCAGGGGGAAGCGAAAACTCGAACTGGTTCCTGCCGTACTCGGCATGGATCTGCTCCATCGGAATGCCGGCATGGTTCAGCACCGACAGCAGATCATCGAGGAATTCCGATCGGTCCAGAAGGCCGGTTGCCCCGTACGGAACCCAGGGTGCGGTTTCCAGCGCTGAACCGTCCGGGGCGACGAGGAAGAATTCCAGTTCGTGGCCCACGAATGCCTGGTATCCGGCCTCGTCGAGGCTGCCGGCGACGTCGGCCAGAAGACTGCGGGCACAGGCCGGAGACGCGGCGCCGTCCTGTTCGAAAAGGCTGCCCGGCGCCCATGCCCGGCCAGCCTGCAGGACACGGAGTCCCCCGATATCGATCTTGAGGCGCATATCGCCAACGGGGGTGATGCTGTCCGTGAACGCTATCCCGCCGTCGATGGTGAAAACATGCCAGACGGGGGCAGCGCCCATCCCGGATTGGTGGAAGGCTTTGAGCCGGGCTAACGGAACGCTCTTGGCAAGCGTGATGCCCGAAGCATTCACCACCGTGCCGATAACGGTGCGGACGCCGGCCGCTTCGAGCTCGCGCTGAGCCTTGGCAACAGCGGATTCGTCGGCTGATGCGATTTCAGTCATGCGCCTATCATGCGGCCCCTCCCCGTCCAATGAAAGGTTCGGAAGGTCTGCCGCTCCGCCAGTTTCTGGCCTACGTGCTGAGGTTCCAGTGGACCCGGATGGCCTCGGCCATTGGGCCGGCGCTGACGTCGACCCGGAAAGCAACGGGCGCGGTCCCCGTCTCTTCGATGACCGAGTCACGGTACACGCGGCCGCATGACGGACACAGCGTGTAGAGCTCCCCATCCGCCGGCCATTCCGCCAGTTCCGCAGGGACCGGGCGGCTCTCTCCGATGAAGACCGGGACGCCTTCTGAGTTCGCCTGAATCAACCCGTCCTTGCTGACGGTGTTGCCGCACACGCAGGTGATGGTGGTGACATCATGACCGATAACATCGGCGGTTTCAGTGTCCACGATGACCTCCCGGCGCTGGAAGAGACGTTCTTTCAATTAGCTTATGCCTGCTGATCCGTGCGGGCGCCCAAACAGAAGCCATTCGCCTAAGCGGTGACCCTCTGCAGAGGGTCTGCCAATCCGACGCCTCCTGTTCACCGTCCCGAAACCGTTGGCGCCATGCCCGTTCTCCGGCAGCAGGAAGTCTTTTCACGCACCGCCGCCCAGCGCCCCCATCGCCTGGGAAATGAACCGACCCTGCTGTCCCAAGGAGAACCCCGTGTTCCTGAAAAGCGCCGTCACAGCCCTCGTAGCCCTTACCTCCCTGACCGGAATCGCCGCCCCGCCGGCCGCAAATCCCGCCAACGCGCCGTCGTCCGTGGTCCTCGGACAGCCGCTGGCCGCAGCCCATGCCCACAACGACTATGAGCACGACCGACCCCTGTTCGACGCCCTGGAGCACGGCTTCACCAGCGTCGAAGCCGACGTGTGGCTGGTGGACGGCGAACTTCTGGTGGCACACGACCTCAAGGACGCCAAGCCCGGAGTAACTCTCGAGAGCCTCTACCTCGATCCCCTGGACGACCTGGTCCGGAACCAGGGCCACAGCGTATACCCCCACTGGGACGGCAGCCTGCAGCTCCTGATCGACATCAAGAGTGAAGGTGAGGCCACCTACGCCGCCATCGAGCAGGAACTGGCCGAGCACCGGGACATCATGAGCCGCTACAGCAACGGCACCGCCAAAACCGGGCCCGTCACCGCCGTCATCAGCGGAAACCGCCCCTTGGCCACCATGCAGGCGCAGGAAAAGCGGTTCGGCTTCTATGACGGACGCTCCGCCGACCTCACCTCCGGCATGCCTGCCGGGCTGATGCCGCTGATCAGCGACAACTGGACCAAGCTCTTCACCTGGCAGGGCGTGGGCCCCATGCCCGAGGCCGAACGCACCAAGCTGCACGCCTACGTGGCCGAAGCACACGCCAAGGGCTACCCGGTTCGCTTCTGGGCCACCCCTGACCAGCCCGGCGCCGCACGCGAAGCTGTCTGGAACGAACTCTTCGAGGCCGGCGTGGACCACATCAACACCGACGACCTTGAGGCGCTGGAACAGTTCCTCGCCGCCCGCACGCTCTAAAGCCGCCCCCACCCAGCAGACACAGGAACACCATCATGTCTTCAAAGTCCGTGAAAACGACGACGGCGGCGGGGGCCGTCCTGGCGCTCGGCCTCCTTGCGTCCCAGCCCGCCATCGCAGCCAATAACATCTCTGACAGCCAGGCGTTCAGCTTTGGCGTCCTCGGCGACATCCCTTACGGCGACGCCGAAATCGCCAAATTCCCGTCCCGCATCCAGGACATCAACGCCGACAGCGCACTGAAGTTCGTCACCCATGTGGGCGACATCAAGAACGGCTCCTCGGTGTGCTCAGACGAGTACTTCGCCAACATCCGCTCCCAGTTCGATACCTTCGAGCACCCGCTGGTCTTCACCCCGGGCGACAACGAGTGGGTGGACTGCCACCGCACCAACAACGGCGCCTACAACCCGCTGGAACGGCTGGACGAGCTGCGGGAGGTCTTCTTCGACGAGCCCGGCAAGACCCTGGGCGCAACCATGCCGGTCAAGACCCAGAAGAAGCTTGGGCTTCCGGAAAATGTCCGCTTCACCCAGAACCGTGTGGCCTTCTCCGTGGTGAACGTCCAGGGCAGCAACAACTCGCTGCTTCCATGGAGCGGCCTGGGCGAAACCACACCCACGCCCGAGCAGCTGGCCGAAGTTGAGCACCGGACGGATGCCGTCCTGGGCCAGATACGTGACACGTTCACCGACGCCGAGCGCCGCAACGACCGCGCCGTGGTGCTGATGACGCAGGCCGACATGTTCGACCCGTCGCTGCTCGCCGCGGCCACTGCCAACCCGGAAACGGTCTCCGGGTTCCGGGAGATCGTTGCGGCCATCATTGAAGAGACCAACCGCTTTGACCGCCCGGTCTATCTCATCAACGGCGACAGCCACGTCTTTGCCGAGAACCAGCCGCTGGCGGAAGGCTCACCATGGCTGGAGGTCTATGGCCAGCCCGCCGCGGATGACCTGCAGCGCATCACCGTGGACGGATCGGCCAACGCCACCAACTACGTCAGGTTCACGGTTGTCGGCAACAGCAGCGACGGCGATGATGTCCTGAGCTGGGAGAAGGTCCCCTTCAGCCAGTAGGCACCAAACGGAAGCGGGCGACGGCGGGGGGGCGCCCCCCCCCCCCCCCCCCCCCCCCCCCCCCCCCGCCCCCCCCCCCCCCCCCCCCCCCGCCCCCCCCCCCCCCCCCCGCACCCCCCCCCAACCCCGCGCACAACTACCGCAGGGCCGCGGACCTTCGTGCCGCCCACTCCCACGGCCCCCGGCTTGACAGAT